>NZ_JALPKP010000070.1:0-23911 GCF_051383635.1 Geodermatophilus sp. CPCC 205506
GAGGCGCTGCTTCGACGGCTCGACCCAGTCCCCCACCTCGGACTTCCTGATCTCCGCCCGCAGCGCCGCGGCGGCGTCCCTCCTCGTCCGAAAGCCACGCTTCAGGACCACGCGCCTCGTGCCGTCCTCCCGCGGAGCGGAGTACTTGATCAGGAAGCGCGGGCCGGCGTTGGTCGCGTACTCACTGATGCTGCCCTCACCTGCCTGGCGTCGCCGTGGCTCGGGCACGCACGTACCTCCCGTCACCGGGCTCCTCGAGCGACCTGACCTCACGACACGCGGATTCCGGTCGGGTGGAATCCGGGGTCCTGGCGCCTCTGCCGACAGGTGCCATCGAAGGACCTGTTGCGTCGCCGCCCCGGGCTTCGCCGGTCGTGGGAGTCGAGTCCCACCCCGGCCTACTCCCGACCGAAAGCCTCCGGGTGCCGGAGCCGCAATCTGTGGAGGAACAGGGAGCGACGGTCGCCGCGTCACTCATCCCCGAGTGGGAAGACCAGGCAGGTGCTCGACACGGTGGCGATCAACCTGCCGTCGCCGTCGCGCACCTCGCCGTCGGCGAAGGCGGCTCGACGTCCTGGTTTGGTGACCCGCCCGATCGCGGTCAGCTCGCCTCCACCATTCCGGACCGGGCGCAGACAGCTGACCTCGATCTCCAAGCTCGTGTAGCCCACGCCCGACGGCAGCGTGCTGTGCACCGCGCAACCGGCGACGGAGTCGAGCAGGGTGCAGACGAGCCCCCCGTGCACCACGCCGATCGGGTTGTACGCCGACTCGTCCGGCAGGCACCGGAACTCCACCGTCCCCTCGTCCACCGAGACCGCGGTCATGGCCATCAGGCCGCCGATCGGTGCCGGGGGCAGTCGGCCGTCGATCATCGCCTGCAGGTACTCCCGACCCGCTGAGACCGCGCATCGCGCGGGCGCCGATCATCGGGCCCCACCAGGTGACGGTCCTCGTCCGGAGTTCCCCCCAGCCGTCGGAGGGTGGGGTCTGCGGCGGTCTCATGCCGCCTCGTGCGGTCGGGGCTGCGGAAGCGCCGCGGCGACCGTGGCCGGTCGGCTGCGTCGAACCAGGACGGCGAGGCACACGGCCCCGGCGGCGACGAAGAAGGCGATGGTCAGGGCGATGCCGTGTCGGGAAGCGGTGAGGGGATCGGCAGCCGCCGCGGTGAGCGTGGCGACGAGCGCGGCCACGCCCAGCACCGTGCCGACCTGTCGGGCCATGTTCAGGATCCCGCTGCCGGTGCCCAGGTGCGCCGTCGGCAACCCGGCGCTACCGGCTCCCAGCAGGGAGGGGATGGCCAGCCCCACGCCGGCCCCGCCGAGCAGCTGCGCCGGCAGCAGGTGCGTCACATAGGCCGGTTCGGCCTGGATGAGCACCAGCCACACCACCTGGGCGACGGCGCCGACTCCGCAGCCCAGTGCGGCGACCCGCCCCACCCCGCCCAGCAGGGGGATCAACCGGGGCGCGACGAGCCGCGCGAACGGGAGCACCATGAGCGGCCCCGGGGCGATCGCCAACCCCGCCTGCAGTGGCGAGTAGCGCCAGACCTCGGTGAGGAACTCGACGGTGTTGAGGAGGAACGCGCCGAAGGCCGCGTAGTAGAGAACCGACGCCGCTGCTGAGCCGGAGAACGTCCGGGACCGGAACAGGCCCGGCTCCAGCACCGGCGCCGGGTGACGGAACGAGCCGACCACGACCGCTCCCGCGCACAGGACCGCCGCCAACAGCAGACCCCAGACCCTGGCCGACGCCCAGCCCCGGTCCGCCGTCTCGATCAGTGCCGCGGCGACGAGGCCGACGGCGAGCGCGAGGAACAGCGCGCCGAGCAGGTCGGGGCGGCGCCTCTGCGTCTCGTCCCGGCTCTCGGGCACCAGGCGGAGGGCGAGCAGGATCGCGACGACCCCCACCGGCAGGTTCACCCAGAACACCCAGCGCCAGCCGATCTCGACCAGGCCACCACCGATCACCGGCCCCAGAGCCGCACCCAGGGCACCGAGCGCCGACCAGGACCCGAGCGCGCGGGCGCGCTGCTGCTCCGGGACGACGGCCAGCAGCAGCGACAACGACGCGGGCACCATCACACCGGCACCGACCGCCTGCACCGTCCTGGCGGCCACGAGCCACTCCACCCCCGGGGCCAGGCCGCAGAGCAGCGACCCGACCGTGAACACGGCCAGCCCCACGACCAGGGCGCGCCGGCGCCCGACCCGGTCGGCCCACCGCCCGGCCGGGACCAGCACCGCCGCGAACACGATCGTGTACGCGTTGAGGATCCACGACAGCGAGCCCAGGCCGGCCCCCGGGTACTCCTGCCCGATGGAGGGGAACGCCAGGTTGACGATGAACAGGTCGAGGCTGGACATGAACACCGCGATGGCCAGCACCGCCACGACCGCCGCCGTCCCGCCCTTCGGCTCGGGTCCGGCGACCGCGGATGCGGGCGGCCTCTTGCCAAGCGCCATGAGTGGCCCCCAGGGGTCAGTTCGGATTCTGGACGCACGGTATCCCCGCCGGGGTGAGTTCGTCCAGATATCGGACTCACTGCGTTATGCTTGCGGCATGGCAGCACCGGCCGAACCCCGCGTCTGCTCCGTTGCGCGCACGCTCGACGTGGTGGGCGAGAAATGGGCACTACTGGCCGTGCGCGAGGTGTTCCTCGGCAACCGCCGCTTCGACGAGATGATCCGGCGCACCGGAGCACCGCGGGACACGCTGACCGCGCGGCTCCGCACGCTGGTCGACGCCGGCATCCTGCAGCGTCGCCAGTACAGCGACCACCCGCCGCGCTTCGAGTACCACCTCACCGCGGCCGGCCAGGACCTCTACCCGGTCATCCTGACCCTGCTGCGCTGGGGTGACGAGCACCTCGCCGGCTCCGACGGACCACCCCTGATCCTCGACCACCACTGCGGGCACCGCCTGATCCCGCAGGTCTCCTGCCAGGCCTGCGGAGAGGTGGTGGATCCCGCGGACACCGCCAGGCGATTCCCCACCAGCTCCTGACCGGCAGTCGCTCGCCGTCCTCGGCTCCGCCGGTGGGTGGTTCACAGCCCAGCGACAACCAGGGGGCCCGAAGAGGCAGGAACACAGATGAGGGCATTTGTGGTGACCAAGTACGGCGAGGACGGGCTCCAACTCGCCGACGTGCCCACCCCCAGCCTCGGGAGCAATGACGTCCTCGTCGAGGTCCGCGCGGCGAGTATCAACCCGCTGGACAAGATGGTCCGCAATGGTGAGTTCAAGAGGCTTCTGAAGTACGAGCTCCCTTTCCCGCTCGGTCACGACGTCGCCGGTGTCGTCAGGAGAGTGGGCGAACGCGTGGTGGAGTTCGAAGTCGGTGACGAGATCTACTCCCGGCCCCGGGACCTGCGCATCGGCACGTTCGCCGAGTTCATCGCCATCGATCAGGCTGACGTCGCACTCAAGCCCACGTCGCTGCCGTTCGAGCAGGCAGCCGCCGTGCCGCTGGTCGCGCTCGCCGCGTGGCAGGCACTCGTCGACGTGGCCAGGGTGCAGCCGGGCCAGAAGGTGCTCATCCACGCGGGTGCCGGCGGCCTCGGCTCGACGGTCGTGCAGGTCGCCAAGCACCTCGGCGCCTACGTGGCGACCACCGCAGGCACCAAGGACGTCGACAAGGTCCACGACCTCGGCGCCGACGAGGTCATCGACTACACACAGCAGAACTTCGCCGATGTCCTGGCCGGTTACGACGTCGTACTCGACTCGCTCGGCGGGACCAACGTGGAGAAGTCCCTGACCGTGTTGAGGCGGGGTGGACTCGCGATCAGCGTCGTCGGCCCGCCCGACCCCTCCTTCGCGGCGCAGCTCGGTCAGCCCATCCTGGCCCCGGTGATGGCCCTGATGAGCCGCAAGGTACGCAAGCAGGCGAAGAAGCTCGGGGTCCGCTACTCGTTCCTCTTCATGGAGGCGAGCGGATCCCAGCTCAAGCAGTTGGCGGCGCTCTACGACAACGGCGTGCTGCGGCCCGTACTCGACCGCACGTTCTCGTTCGAGGAGACACTCGACGCGATGGCGTACGTCGAACAGGGCCGCGCCAACGGCAAGATCGTCGTCACGCGTTGAGCGAGGGCAACACGCCCGGGAGCGCTGACACCGTCCCGACCGTGAGCATCGAGTGCGCTGGACGAGCTTCGCCCACCGCGCAGTCGGGACCGGCGTCGGAGTGCCCGTTGTGTTTCTGCCGCCGATCCCGGGACTGGACGTTCATGGCGGGTCGGTGGAGAACGGTCCCGGTTGGTGGTCGAGGGCCCCAAGGAGTGCGGAGGAGTTCGGCGCCGGGGGGGGGTTGACCTACGCCTCTCCCCCGCTACACCGCTCGCCACGACTGGATCGACTGCTCGCTCGCCGAACTGGACCACGGACACAGCCTCGTGCACAGCCCCGACCCGCACAGGAAGAGCGCGACATGCCCTCACTGAATGAAGCCGTAGTCCTCGTCACTGGAGCCAACGGCGGCATCGGAACCCACTTCGTCCACGAGGCCCTGGCTCGTGGCGCCGCGAAGGTCTACGCCACCGCCCGTAGTCCCCGCACGTGGGACGACGATCGCATCGTGCCGCTGCCACTGGACGTCACGAGCCCCGCGTCCATACAGGCCGCTGTCGCGGCTGCCCCGGACGTGACGGTTCTGATCAACAACGCGGGCGTCTCCACGTCCAGCGCCCGAATCCTCACCCAGACCGATGAGGAGATCCGCACCAGCGTTGAGACCAACTTCCTCGGCCCGCTGTTCCTGGCCCGCGCCTTCGCCCCGATCCTGACGAGCAACGACGAGTCGACCCTCGTCCACGTGCACTCGCTCCTGAGCTGGTACGCCGTCGCAGGGATCTACAGCGCCACCAAGGCGGCGCTGTGGTCGGCGACCAACTCGCTGCGCCTGGAACTCGCCCCGCACGGCGTGCACGTGGTCGGCGTCCACGTCGGCTACGTCGACACTCCCATGGCGGCGCACGCGCCCCAGCCGAAGACGCAGCCTGCTGACCTCGTGCGCACCGTCTTCGACGCAGTCGAAGCCGGACGGTACGAGGTCCTCGCCGACGAAGGCTCCGTTCGGGCCAAGGCCGGACTCAGCCTCCCCGTCGAAACGGTCTACCCCCAGTTGAAGGACACGAGGGCCTGACCCGACTTGTCTTGCAGTCCGCGCATCGCTTGCCGCGAGCGAGGTTGCGATGTCCGCAGTTGTCGCAGTTCCAACGCTCGGCGGCCGGGTCGGCCCGCTGCGGTGGGAGCTGTCGACTCAGGTCCGGCGCATCGAGCCGGCGGGGCCAATGGCCCCGAGGTAGACGCTGCGGCTCCCAGGTCAAGGACCAGTCGGGGGCAATGGGCCCGGGACACAGATCATCATCGTGTCGTTCGCGGCGCGCTCCTCGGCCGTGAGGATCGAGTCCCGGTGGTCGCCCTCCCCCGCGAGGACGTCGGTCTCGCAGGTGCCGCACGTGCCTTCCGCGCACGAGGACATCACGGCCACGCCGGCGTCCTCGACGGCCTGGAGCACGCTCGTGCCTGGCGGGACGACGACGGTCGTGCCGGTCTGGGCGAGCTCCACCTCGAACGAGGTCTGCCGCACCGGCGCCTCGAGCGCCTTGGGCGCGAAGCGCTCCACGCGCAGGCTCCCGGCGGGCCAGGCGGCGCAGTGCTGCTCGACGGCTGCCAGCAGCGGCTCGGGACCGCAGCAGTAGACGAGGGTGTCCTCGAGCGGCGTCCCCAGGAGCCCGGGGAGCTCGAGTAGGCCATCGCCTTCTTCGTCGCGGCCGGGGTCGTGTGTGTCGCCGTTCTAGCCCGGCGCCTCCGACCGGCGGCCGCCGTTGCCGCGACGCTTCCGCAGCCCCGACCGCAGGAAACGGCATGAGACCGGACGAAGGCCCCCCCCGACGGCTGGGGCGAATCCCGGTCGAGGACCGTCACCTGGTGGGACCCGATGATCGGCGCCCGCGCGATGCACGACCTCAGTGGCCGCGAGTACCTGCAGGCGAAGATCGACGGCCGGCTGCCCCCAGCACCCATCGGCGGACTGATGGCCATGACCGCGGTCTCAGTGGGCGAGGGGACCGTGGAGTTCCGGTGCCAGCCGGACGGGTGATCTGCAGCGCGACCCCGTGCGCGCGGCCGAACGCGATGCCCGCCTGCTGGCCGAACAGGGCGGCGCGGTCAAGACCGTCATGCGCCAGGATCTGATACCGGGATTGACGGGTGGACTGATCGATGTCACCAGCCCGCAGGCCGGTGCCATCTTGCCGCAGCCTTTGGTGCACGCGGGCCGTCTCGCCGGCAGGCTGGACGATGTGACAGGCGCGGCCGTGCGCGCCGTTGCGGTGGGATCGTTGACGTCGACCGAGCGATCAACACTGCTCGACGCCCTGCTGCCGCTCGGCGGCGTGCTGGTGCAACTGGGCGAGCCCGCCAGCGTGCGGGAGGGGCAGCTGATCAACGCGGTGACCCCGGCCGGTTGGAGCGCCTCAGGAAGACTCTGGTCAGATCACCGCAGCCAACGGGCCGACTTGGACACCGCCCCTGAGTACGTTGCGGGCGACGCTCCGGGCGGGGTTGTCCATCCTCTTGTGTGGGTTGCCGCAGCCGGATCGTGCACCTCAGTCCGGCTCAGGTGCGGTACTCGAAGAACCCTCGCCCGCTCTTGCGCCCCAAGAGCCCGGCCTCGACCATCCGGGAGAGCAGGGGCGGTGGTGAGAACAGCGGCTCACGGAACTCGCGGTACATGGACACCGCCACGGACGCGACGGTGTCCAGCCCGATGAAGTCACACAACCGCAGCGGCCCCATGGGATGGGCACATCCACGCACCATGCCGGCGTCGATGTCGTCTGCGGTGGCGAACCCCGAATCGACCATCCGGATCGCTGACAGGAGGTACGGCACGAGCAGCGCGTTGACGATGAACCCGGCCCGGTCCTGGGATCGGATCACGATCTTGCCCAGCTCCCCCGCGAGCGCGGTGACCCGGTCGATCACGTCCGCCGCGGTCAGCAGGGACGGCACGACCTCCACCAGCGGCATGACCGGCACAGGGTTGAAGAAGTGCAGCCCCACAACGTGACTGGGCCGCCCGGTGACCGATCCCAGCCTCGTGATCGGCACGGAGGACGTGTTGGACGCGAAGACGGCCCGCTCGCTTGTCACGACCCGATCAAGGCGACGGAACAGCGAGGTCTTCACATCCTCGTTCTCGCTGGCCGCCTCGACGACCAGGTCGGCACCAGAGAGCGCATCGAGGTCGTTCTCCACGCTGACGCGAGAGCGCGTGCGGCCGGCGGCCTCCGGGTCGAGCTTGCCCGCTGCCACGGCACGATCGAGGGATGCCTCGATGCGCCCCAGCCCGACCTGTGCCGCACGTGCGTCCACCTCGGTGACCACGACCCGGCGGCCAGACCCGGCGAAGATCTCGGCAATGCCCGATCCCATCAGGCCACACCCGACGACGCCCACCGTGGCGATGGGCCAGGCGCCCTCCGTCGTGGGCTGCCCGACGGGCTGCGCGGCCACCGTCATGCCGGCCTCCGGAGACTCGTCGACAGCCGGAGGCAACGCACCGGAATCCGCGATCCCAAGGTGGCCCCCTCGAGGCCGGAGGTGCCGTCGCCGGTGTAGTGCGCCTCCACGTCCTGGAGGTCATGGACGCGGATGCCCGTGTGTGTCGACTGCGGGCGGGTCCTGCTTGCGATGGTCACCGGGAGCTCCTCTGCGAAAGGTGGGAGGGACGACGGGCGTGCGACGGGCCATGTGGCCCCCGCCGATCGGCCAGTGCCCCGACCGCTGAAGGGCGGTCAGGCAACTCGGCGGACGAGCGCGGCCAGCGCCTGGCCGCCACCGATGCACATCGACACGACGCCGAGCTCGAGGTCGCGGCGCAGCAGGTCCTGCACCACCCGCAGGGTCAGGATCGCCCCGGTGGCGCCGACCGGGTGGCCCAGGGCGATGGCCCCGCCGTAGGGGTTGGTGCGCTCGGGGTCCAGACCGGCGTCCCGGATGCAGGCGACGGCCTGCGCCGCGAAGGCCTCGTTGAGCTCCACGGTGCCGATGTCGGCCGGGGTGGTCCCGGTCTGCTCGAACAGCGCCCGCAGCGCCAGCACCGGGGCGTAACCCATCAGCTCCGGCTCCAGCGCGGCGGTGGTCACCGCCTCCAGCGCGACCAGCCCGGTCGCCCCCCGCTCCCGGGCGACCTCCTCGGTGGTCAGCACCAGGGCGGCGGCGCCGTCGTTGATGCCCGAGGAGTTGCCCGCCGTCACCGTGCCGCCCTTCTCGAACGCCGGCCGCAGCGCGGCCAGCGCCTCGGCGGTGGTGCCGGGCTTGGGGTGCTCGTCGGCCGCGACGGTCGTCGGCCGGCGCCCGCCGGTGGTCACCGGCACGATCTCCTCGTCGAAGGCGGCCTTCGCCTCGACGGTGGCGGCCCGGCGCTGGGACTCCAGCGCGAACTCGTCCTGCTCGGCGCGGCTGACGCCGTACCTCTCCGCGACCCGCTCGGCGGTCACGCCCATGTGCACCTCGGAGAACGGGTCGGTGAGCATCATGACCGTGCCGTCGACCAGGGTCCGGTCCCCCAGCCGCCAGCCGGTGCGCGCGCCGAAGTCGTAGAACGGCATCCGCGACATCGACTCGTCCCCGCCGGCCACGGCGATGCCGGCCGCGCCCCAGCGGAGCTGCATCGCCGCCGACCACACCGCCTGCAGGCCGGAGCCGCACAGCCGGTTGACGGAGTGCGCCGGTGTCCGGGTCGGCAGCCCGGCGGCCAGCGCGACCCGCCGGGCGTTGTAGGCGTCCGCGCCGACCTGGCCGATGCAGCCCATGACGACCTCGTCGACGTCATCGGGGGCCACCGACGTGCGCTCCAGCGCCGCCCGGGTGGCCGCCGCACCCAGCTCGTGCGCCGGTACCTCCTTCAGCGCGCCGCCGAAGCTGCCCACCGGTGTCCGGGCACCGCCCAGGATCACGATCCTCGAGCGCTCCGACATCGTGGTGTCCTCTCTCCTGAGTTGATCGAAGGTGTGGCTGGAGCCGACGCGGCCCGTGACCTGCCGTTGCGACTCCGGCACCGCTCAGGGGGTGACGGCCTGCTCGCGAGAGCAGGCGGCCACGGCCTGGGCCACGGCAGTGGCCACCCGGCGGTCGAGTGGGCTCGGCACGACGTAGTCCGGACGCAGGTCGTCGCCGACGACGTCGGCGATCGCGGTGGCCGCCGCCAGCTTCATCTCCTCGGTGATGCTGGTCGCGCCCGCGTCGATGGCCCCGCGGAAGACGCCAGGGAAGGCGAGCACGTTGTTGATCTGGTTGGGCAGGTCGCTGCGCCCGGTGGCGACGACGGCGGCGTACCGGGCGGCCATCTCGGGGTCGACCTCGGGGATCGGGTTGGCCAGCGAGAAGACGATGCAGCCCTCCGCCATCGAGGCGATCGCCGACTCCGGCACCGTCCCGCCGGACAAGCCGATGTAGACGTCGGCACCGCCCAGCGCACCGACCATCGTCCCGGCGAGCCGGGAGGTGTTGGTGCTCTCCGCGGCCCACCGCTTCATCTCGGTGAGGTCCTCGCGCCCGGTGTGCAACACCCCGCGGGAGTCGGCGACGGAGATGTCGCCCACGCCTGCCTCCAGCAGGATCTTGGTGCAGGCGATCCCCGCCGCGCCGGCGCCGGCGACTACGACCCGCAGATCGGCCAGCGTCCGGCCGGTGACCCGCGCGGCGTTGCGCAGCGCGGCGAGGACGACGATCGCCGTCCCGTGCTGATCATCGTGCATGACCGGGATGTCCAGCCGTTCGCGCAGCCGGGTCTCGATCTCGAAGCAGCGGGGCGCGCTGATGTCCTCCAGGTTGATCCCACCGAACGACGGCGCCAGCGCGGCCACGACCTCCACGATCAGGTCGGGGTCCTTGGTGTCGAGCACGATGGGGACGGCGTCCAGCCCGGCGAACTCGTTGAACAGGCAGGCCTTGCCCTCCATGACGGGCAACGAGGCGGACGGCCCGATGTCGCCGAGGCCCAGCACCGCGGTCCCGTCGGAGACGACGGCGACCACCCGCGGAGCCCACGTGAACCGGCGGGCGAGCTCGGGCTCGGCGGCGATGGCGCTGGACACCCGGGCCACGCCGGGGGTGTAGGTGAGCGCCAGGTCGGCGATCGAGGTGATCGGCCGCGTTCCGCGCACGCTCAGCTTGCCGCCCTCGTGGACCGCGAACGCCGGGTCGTCGGCGAAGCGGTCAGGAACTTCCGGAGCAGGAACGCTCCGCTGGATGCTGCGGCGTGTGTCGAGGGCGCGGAGCCCTGCGGCGACGAGCTCGGGCACCGCCTCCGCGGCACCCCTCGCGTCCCGGCCGGCGTCGGCGCCGGCGTGGGCCCTGTGTGCGATGCCCTCGGCGATCACCGCGAGCTTCAAGTGGGCGAGGGCAAGGTAGAACGGCCAGCTGCCGAGGTCGCGTCCGGAGCCGTGCGCGTAGCTCTCGGCCAGCGCATCCGGGGACGGCAGGCGGGGGCTGGTCCAGGCCGCGGGGATGCCGAGGATGACGTCCAGTGCCGGATGGCGATAGACGCACATCAGCGCGACGTCGGTCAGGGGGTCGCCCAGCGTCGACAGCTCCCAGTCGACGACGGCCCGCACCGTGCCGGTGTCATTCCGGTCGAGGATGACGTTGTCGATGCGGTAGTCCCCGTGCACGACGGTGGCCTCGGAGGTTGCCGGCACGCTGTCGGCCAGCCGAGCGTGCAAGCGCTCCAGGTCGGGGAAGTCGCGGGTCCGGGTCCGGTCCCACTGCCGACGCCAGAGGGCCACCTGCCGCGCCAGAAAGCCCGCCGGGCGCCCGAAGTCCTCGAGGCCGACCGCGGCCACGTCCACCGCATGGAGGTTGACGAGCACCTCGACCAGCGCAGCAGTGGTCCGCTGCACCTCGTCGTCGGAGAGGGCTGTCAGATCCTCGCGGTCGCGGATCACCACGCCGTCCACCCACTCGACGACGGTGAACGGCGCCCCGAGCACGCTCTCGTCCTCGCACAGGCTGATGGAGCGGGCGACCGGGACCGCGGTCGAGTGCAGGGCACTGGTCACCCGGAACTCCCGCGCCATGTCGTGCGCCGACGCGGTCACCCCCGCCCTCGGGGGCCGGCGCACCACCCAGCGTGACGTCCCGTCGGTCACGGCGTACGTGAGGTTGGACCGGCCTCCCGCGATCAGGTCCGCCCGCAGCGTTCCCGACGGCTCGACTCCTCGAGCGGCGAGGTGGGCGTGCAACTGAGCCAGGTCCAGGCCTGCGGTCCCGGTCATGACGACGCCCGCAACCGTGCGGCCTTCACCGCGCGCTTGGCGATCGCGAAGCGGTGCACCTCCGACGGGCCGTCGTACACGCGGAAGGGGCGGATCTCCCGGGCGATCCGGGCCACCGGCAGATCGGCGGACACCCCCAGTCCCCCGCACAGCTGCATCGCCCGATCAACCACCCGATCGATGGCCTCGCCACCGAACACCTTCGCAATCGAGGTCTCCTGGGACGCCGAGGAACCGGCGTCGAGTGCGGTACAAGCGCCATCGAGCAGCGCACGGGTGGCGGCGAGGTCGATCTCGTTGTCGGCGATCATCTGCTGAGCCATGCCGAGGTCGGCGACGGCGCTGCCGAAGCCGCGGCGGGCGGCGGCGTACTCGACGGCGACCTCGTGCGCACGGACGGCGGCGCCGAGCCAGCGCATCACATGGGTCATCCGGGCGGGCCCCAGCCGTACCTGGGCGTAGCGGAAACCCTCGTCGACCTCTCCGAGCACTGCCTCGTCAGGCACGACCAGCCCGTCGAAGGCGACCTCACAGTGCCCGCCGACCATCGAGCGGTCCATGGTCGGGACGTGGCGGCCCACATGCAGACCCGGTGTACCGGCGGGTGCCAAGAACATCGTGCCGCCGCCTCGGTCGCCCACCTCTCCCCCGGTGCGCGCCATGATGATGAAGAAGCCGGCTCCGTCCGCGCCGGTGATGAAGGTCTTCCGACCGTCGATGCGCCACCCTGCCGTCACTCGGGTGGCCGTCGTCGCCAACGCCGTCGGATCCGAGCCGGCCCCGGGCGCGGGCTCGGTCATCGCGAAGGCCGACCGGACCTCGCCGCTCACCAGTGGGGCGAGGTACTGCTCCCGTTGGTCGGAGGTGGCCACGTGGGCGAGCAGGTGCATGTTGCCCTCGTCCGGGGCAGCCGCATTGATCGCCAGGGCGCCGAACAGCGAGTACCCAGCGGCCTCGAACACCCGCGCCCGCTGAGTCATCGACAGTCCCAGGCCCCCGTACTCCACGGGTGCGTGGGGGGCGAGCAATCCGCGCTCCCGCGCTCCCTCCTGCAGTCGCCGGCGCAGGACGTCGCCGCCCGCGGAGGTCACGTCACCGTCGTGCTGGTCCTCCACCGGCAAGACGACGTCGCGTACGAACTGCCGGGTGCGGGTCACGAGTGCCGCCAGGTCGGGATCCGCGCTGGCTTCCCGGGCCGGAGGTTGGGTCGTCGTGCTCATCGGTCGCTCCTCGTCGGATCGATCACCAGGTCACCGCGCTCTCGTGAGTCCGCGCCGGGGGCTTGGCAGCGGCGGCGAAGGCCTTGAGATCGAAGCCGGGATCCGCGGCCTGCTCGCGGGTGGGCGAGTGGCCCGAGGCGAGTAGACGCCTGCCGATCAGGTGACCCGCCGCGTGATTCACCGATTCCACGCAGGTGAGGTCGTCGCCGCTGTAGCGGAAGACCGAGAACCGTCCGCCGCCGGGATCACCGCGCACCACTTCGTCGTCCTGACTCTCCGGCACCCCGACCATCTGCAGCTTCAGATCTCCCTGGGTGCTCCAGAACCACGGCACCTCCCGGTAGGGCGCCCAGAAGGGAGCGGCGCTCGCCAGCCTGGCGGCCACGTGGCGAGCTTGATCGGCGGCGTTCTGCACGGACTCCAGGCGGGTCGGCTGATCCCCCAGCGGGAACCGGCAGCAGTCGCCGATGGCTGAGATCGCCGGATCACTGGTGCGCAGGGTCTCGTCGACCACCACGCCGTCGCCGCACTCCAAGCCGGCGTCGGCGGCCAGACCGTCCGCCGGCACCGACCCCACCCCGACGACTACCAGATCAGCGGGGATGACCTCCCCGGTCGACGTCACGACATGGGTCACCTGTCCCTCGGCGCCCCGTAGCTCGGTCACACCGGTGCCGAGGCGCAGGTCCACCCCCCGGTCGACATGGCGGGCCGCAACGTGAGCGCTGAGGACCGGGCCCGCCACGCGTGCCAGCACACGGTCGGCGAGTTCGACGACGACGGGTCGCAGACCGGACGCGGTCACGGCCGCGGCGACCTCCAGGCCGATGAACCCGGCGCCGATGACGACGACGTCGTGCGCGCGGGACAGCCGGTCCCGCAACTGCGCGCTGTCGCTCGGCGTCGCCAGGTTCAGGACGCCGTCCAGGTCGGCTCCCGGAACCGGCAGACGACGAGGGCGGCTGCCGGTGGCGAGCACGAGGTGGTCGTATTCCAGGGTCCGGCCGTCGTCGAGGAGGACGGTGCGGCTGTCGCGGTCGATGCGCTCGACCCACGTCGACAACCGTAGATCGATGTCGTGCGTCCGGTACCAGTCCCGGCTGCGGAGCCGCACGTCGTCGACGGTGACCTTGCCGAGCAGCACGTCCTTCGACAACGGAGGGCGCTCGTAAGGCAGTTCGTCCTCGCCCCCGACGACCGTGAGGTGGGAGCTGCTGCCCTTGGCCCGGAGTGCTTCGGTGACGCCGATCCCGGCCTGGCCCGCTCCGATGACGACGACCCGGGTCATGCCTGCGCCTCGGGAACGTGGACGGTCAGGCCGTCGAGCGTCTCGTCGACCGTCAGCTGGCAGGACAGCCGGCTGGTCTCGCGGCGCTCGGCCGCGGCGACGTCGAGCATCTCGTCCTCGTCGTCGCTGAGGGCCGGGAGGCGCTCCGCGTCAGCGGGATCGACGTAGACGTGGCACGTGGCGCACATGAGCGAACCGCCGCACTCGGCAACGATGCCCGGGACGTCGTTCAGGATGGCGTTCTTCATGACGCTCGTGCCGGCCGGGGCCTGCACCTCGCGCCGGGACCCGTCGGGCTGGACGTAGCCGATCGTGGGCATGGGCATCTCCTGACGGACCCGCGGCGAGAAGCACACGGACGAGCGGACGGATCGGGGCGGCCGGGACATTCGTGATGGGAACCACAGGCGCCTGCTACGAAGGTGACACCGGCCACGGCCGGTGACCAGCGACACTGTCCGAACCCTGGCTTAGGCGGTCTTTATGGTTCCCAACTTCTCGCTGCGCCAGCTGGGCTACCTCGTGGCGGTCGCCGATGCGGGTTCGATGACCGCCGCGGCGGATGCGGAGCACGTATCGCAGGCGGCGATCTCGGTCGGGATCCTCGACCTCGAGCGCCGTCTCGGCGTGCAGCTGCTGGCTCGGCGGCCAGGACACGGCGTCTCCCTCACCGAGGCCGGCGCCGGGGTGGTGGCCGACGCGCGGCGAGTGCTCGCGGCCGCGACCGACGTACAGAGCCGTGCCCGGGAGCCCGGAACGGAGCTTCGGGGCTCGCTCTCCCTGGGCTGCTACACGACGATGGCGCCGCTGTACCTGCCGTCGCTCTACAGCGCCTTCGCGGTCGAGCACCCGGCGGTTGAGCTGTCTGTGGTGGAGGGAGCGCAGGAAGACCTCCGCCGCGCGCTGATGAACGGGATGTGCGAGCTCGCGCTGACGTATGACACCGGCCTTGGCCCCGGACTCGCTACAGAGACCATCCGGACCTTGCGGCCTTACGTCCTGCTTGCCGCCGACCACCCACTGGCGAATCGCGACGGCGTGACGCTGCAGGACCTCGGCGACGAGCCGCTCATCCAGTACTCGTTGGGACCGAGCCCCAGCAACGCGGAGCATCTGTTGCGAGAGGTCGGTGTCACCCCCCGGATCGTGCACAGTTCCCCGAACATCGAGGTGGTCCGCTCTCTGGTGGCGCGGGGCCTGGGGTACACCACCATGCTGCAGCGCTGGCCGATGGACGTCAGCCTCGAGGGGCTACCCCTCGCGTGCGTGCCCCTCAACAGCAACGTGCCCGATTACCGCGTCGTCGTCGCGTGGCCGCAGCAGGATCAGCTGAGCCGCCGCGCGGCCGCCGTGGTCGCCTTCCTGCGCTCGACCGCGAGGCGCCTCCACCGAACTGCGGACGAGACGCCGGAGGTGGCCGCGCCGACGGACGAGCCTCTCGACCAGCAGGCGGCCCGGACTCCGTGACCGTCGCGGTCGCTGATCCGACGCTGTGGGCGGCGAGGTCAGGCGTGGTGACCGGACGTTCCTGCGCGCGCGAGGACGATCCGGCTCACCACGGTGTTGACCGTCAGTTCCAGCAACAGTGAGACCACCCGGACGCCATCGTCGACGGGGCGTTCGCCACCGTGAGGGGAGTCAGGGGCCTGCGCCCCAACGTCTAGGGCAAGGTGCCACGCGCGCGGCGCATCGGCCAGAAATGCGTTTCGAATGCCGGCATGGGCATTCCTCTTGACCCCGCACGGCCAGATCCTGTTGGGGAAGGGGCTGCTGGTCCCGGTCGAGCTGCTCAATCCGTGTGCGTGAGTCTGCTCGCGCTTCCCATGGTCGTGCGGCAGAAATCGATCAAGGTATGGGCACGTCGAGTCAGCCGCACGCCGTCCGGCCATGCCAGCACGACCTTGCGCTCGGGTGTGGGGTCTGCGATGGATCTGCAGGCGATCGGGCGCCCCTCGAAGCTGAGGTCGGCCGGCCACCGCTGAACCAGGATGGAGTAGCCGACCCCCCGGGCAACGAGGCCTCTGACGACTTCGATGTTCGAGCTCAGATGCCGGACTCGGGCGGTCAGGCCGACGGCCTCGAGCATCCGGACGGCGTTCCGCGCGCTCGGCACGTCGAACATGATCAGCGGCTCGTCGGCGATGTCGGCGAGGTGGATCGCGTCCCGGACGGCCAGTGGATGGTCCGCGGCGAGAATGAGGTAGGGGCGACTCGTCCGCACGGGCACCATCGTGAGCCCGGCGTCGCAGTCCTCGGCGTAGAGCAAGGCCAGCTCGCACCGGCCGTCGCGCAGGGCCGCGAGCACGTCATCCGCGGTCCCTTCGAGGACGTGCACGTCGAGAGCCGGGAAGCGGCCCGCGAACTCGTCGAGGAGAGGCGGGATGAAGAACGGGGACAGGCTGGTGTAGCAGCCGATCCCCAGGGTGCCGCTCACTTCGTGTTCCGCCGCGGCGGCGGAGGCCTGCAGCTCCTCCGCCGCCTCGACGAGGCGCCGACCCTCCGCCACCACCCGCGCTCCCGCGGCCGTCAGCTTCACGCCTCTGGCCTTCTGCCGGATCAGCAATTGGACGCCGAGGCGCTTCTCGAGGTCGCTCAGGCTCAACGACACCCCCGCCTGCGACGCACCACAGACGGCTGCTGCCCCGGTGATGGAGCCCGCGTCGGCGACGGCCACCAGGTACTCCAGCTGCCTGAACGAGATGCGCACAACCACTGACGGATCCTCGCCTCGAGGAGGTCGGCCCAACGCCCGAGCGTTCAGATTCCCTTATGACCTCCATCGGAATCCTGACATTTACATAGCGATGTGGCCGCTGTCACTGTCTTGCGACATCCCCGCCTGGCACGCAGCTGAACAACCCCTGGAGGTCCCGATGACGACTGCGTCGGTCGCACGCGAGATCAACCTGACCGACTTGGCTCGGGACCCGTACCCGATCTACCGGCATCTGCGCGACACCGCTCCGGTGGCGTGGGTGCCGGCTGCGGACCGGTACCTGGTCACCCGCTACGACGACGTGATGGCGGTCGAGCGCGACCAGCAGGTCTTCAGCTCCGTCGAGCAGGACTCGCTGATGATCCGGGCGATCGGGCCGCTGGCCCTGCTGCGGCAGGACGGGGAGGCGCACCAGCGGCTGCGCAAGGCCGCCGAGACCCCGGTCAAGCCCCGTGCGGTCAAGACCGAGTGGCTGCCGAGGTTCCGCCAGAACACCGAAGCGTTGATCTCGGCGTTCGTCGACCACGGGGAGGCCGACCTGGTCGCCGACTTCGCCGCGCCGCTCGCCGCGACCAACCTGGGGACGCTCCTGGGGCTGCCGGACGCGACTGCGGCCGACATCTTGGAGTGGTCCCAGGCGATCATCGACGCCTGCGGCAACTACGCCGACGCCCCGGCCGTCTGGGCCCGCAACGACCGAGCCGTGCAAGCCGTCGACGCCGCGATCACCGAAGTCCTCCCCTACGTGCGCGAGCACCCCGACTCGAGCGTCATCTCGGCGATGCTCCAGGCGGGGCTTAACCCGGACGAGATCCGGACCAACGTCAAGATCTTCATCGGCGGCGGGGTGAACGAGCCACGCGACGTCCTCGCGGTGGCGGCTTGCGCCCTGCTCTCACACCCCGACCAGCTCACCGACGTCCTCGGCGGGACCACGCCGTGGAAGGCGGTGTTCGAGGAAGCCGTCCGGTGGGTCTCGCCCATCGGCATGTACCCGCGGCAGGTCACCGAGGACGTCGAGCTCGGCGGCGTCGCGCTCCACGCCGGTGACCGGCTCGGCGTGGTGATCGCGTCGGCCAACCGGGACGAACGCATCTTCGACCGGCCCGACGAGTTCGACACGCGCCGCGAGGTGAAGCCCCATCTCGCGTTCGGTGGCGGGCCGCACTTCTGCCTCGGCACCTGGGTCGCTCGCGCCTCGATCGGGGAGGTGGGGTTGCCGGCGCTGTTCGACCGACTGCCGGGCTTGACCCTGACCGATGCGGATGCCGTCCGGCTGCACGGATGGGTGTTCCGCGGCCCGCTCTCAGTTCCGGTGACCTGGCGCGCCTGAGCGCCGCATCCCCCTCCACCCACCGCAGTCACAGAGGAGAACCGTGATGGAGATCAACGCTGTCTTCGCTCCGGCCATCGACACACCGGACCACATCGCCATCGCCGAGGAGCTCGGCTACCAGCGCGCCTGGGTCTACGACGTGCCGCTGTCCTACGCCGACACCGGCATCACCCTGGGCCTCGCCGCGGCCAGGACCAGCCGCATCCGGTTGGGGATCTCGGTGATGACGCCGCACCTGCGGCACATCACGATGAACGCCGCACTCATCGCGCACCTGGCGACGGTGGCACCAGGACGGATCGACGCGGGCATCGGCGCCGGGTTCACCAGTGCGGCGTATCTCGGCAAGAAGCCCGCGAAGTGGGCCGAGCTCGAGCAGTACGTCGAGAACTTCCGCACCCTGCTCGCCGGCGGCGAGGTCGAGGTCGACGGCACGCTGGTCAGCCTCATGCACAGTCCGGCGTCCGGGATCAGCCTCCCGATCGAGGTGCCCATCTGGATCGGCGCCCACGGCCCCAAGGGCTTCGCCTGCGCCACCCGCCAGAACGCCGGCGTGGTCACCAACCCCACCCACGGCGACAACCCGGTCCCCGTCACCGGGCCGTGCCAGCTCACCTACTACGGCACGGTCCTGGAGGACGACGAGCCCGTCGACTCCCCTCGGGCCGTCGAGGCGGCCGGCCCTGGCGCGTCCCTCGCGCTGCACATGGGCCAGTACGGACCGCTGGCCGGCCTGGCCGAGGTGGAGGGCTACACCGCCGCCATCGCGGAGTTCCCCGAGGAGCGCCGCCACCTCGAGGTGTACCGCGGCCACCTGATGCAGCCCAACGAGATCGATCGTCGCTTCCTCACCGCCGAGGTGATCCGCCGAGGCACGATGACCGGCACCGCGACCGAGATCGCCGCCATCCTGCGCCGCCTGGAGGACGCCGGAGCCACCGCCGTGCTGTACCAGCCCGCCGGGCCCGACATCCCGCGCGAACTCCGCACCTTCCTCCGCGCCGCGGAGATGCGCCACGACCTGCCCACCACGTCCCTCCAGCCCGCCTGACCCACTCGCACCGAGAGACGAAGGACCTACGGAGATGCCCTACTTCACCCGTGTCGGCGAGGTCCCGCGCAAGCGCCACACCGTCTTCAGGCAGCCGGACGGCTCGCTCTACTGGGAGGAGCTCATCGGGGAGGAGGGCTTCGTCGGCGACACCTCACTGCTGTACCACCGCAACCCGCCGAGCGCGATCACCGCAATCGAGCGCGTGGACGCCCCGGACGATGAACTGGTCCCCAACGACCCGATGACCCCGCTGCACCTGCAGCCGCACCAACTGCCGGGGAAGGGCGACGCCGTCCTCGACCGGTTTCTGCTCCTGGGCAACGACGAGGTGCGCATCTACTACGCGGTCGCGACCCAGGACAGCACCCTGTACAAGAACAGCGTCGGGGACGAGCTCGCCTACGTCGAGAGCGGCCGTGGCGTCCTCGAGACCACTTTCGGGAAGCTCGACCTCTCCGAGGGCGATTACGCGATCGTTCCTACCTCGACCATCCACCGCTGGACGGTCGCAGACGGTGAGGAGCTGCGCCTGCTGTTCGTGCAGGCGGTCGGGCACATCAACCCGCCGTCGCGCTACCTCTCCGCCGGCGGGCAGTTCCTGGAGGGGACGCCGTACTGCGAGCTGGACATCCGTCGCCCCGAGGAGCTGGTCCGGGGCGAG
The DNA here is from genome assembly GCF_051383635.1 of Geodermatophilus sp. CPCC 205506. Classification (NCBI taxonomy): domain Bacteria; kingdom Bacillati; phylum Actinomycetota; class Actinomycetes; order Geodermatophilales; family Geodermatophilaceae; genus Geodermatophilus; species Geodermatophilus sp. CPCC 205506. Next base: position 19,561 of record NZ_JALPKP010000070.1, read on the forward strand.
GGCACCCAGATTCCCGTCGTGGTCCGCACGCGGACCGGCCTCACCCGGCACGTGCACAAGCACCACCCGTTCGACGTCGTCGGGTGGCACGGCGGCATGTACCCCTGGGCCTTCTCGATCTTCGACTTCGAACCGGTGACCGGCAGCCTGCACCAGCCCCCGCCGGCCCACCAGACCTTCGAGGCGCCCGGATTCGTGATGTGCAACTTCGTGCCGCGGCTGCTGGACTACCACCCCGAGGCGGTGCCGATCCCGCCGTTCCACTCCAACGTCGACAGCGATGAGGTCCTCTTCTACGCCAAGGGCGCGGCCAACACCCGCCGGGGCACGGGCGTCGGGATCGGGTCCATCACCGTCCATCCCGCCGGCTTCATCCACGGGCCCCACCCGGGCAACGTCGAGCGATCCATCGGTCTCCAGCGCGCCGACGAGTACCAGGTCATGGTCGACACGCACCGTCCACTGCTCGTCTCCGCAGCAGCCCGCTCCGTCTTCGACGCGGAGTACCCGTTCACCTGGGCCACGCTGGAGGAGGAGAACGGCAGTGCGTGAGCTCCTGCCCGTCCCCATGCAGGACGAGATGGGAGGCGACGTCTACTCCGGTATCGCCCGCGCCTCCGGCCTGCTGTGGTGCGGCCGCGAACGCGCGAACCCCGACGCCGGAATCACCGACACGGTGCTCGTGTACTGCCACCCGAGCTCGAACTTCGTCGGCCACTACGCACTGGCTCCGACAGCGTCACTCGGCGTCGACGCGGTCGGCGCGGTGACCCGTTATGCCGGCAACGACACCCAGGTCGTGCTGGAGAACTGCGTCGCCGACCTCGGGTCGGTGATCCAGCACCTCCGCGAGGTCGAGGGTTATCGCAAGGTCGTCCTCGTCGGCAATTCCGGTGGCGGAGGGTTGTCGGCGTTCTATCAGTCCCAGGCGGAGAAACCGACCGTGCAGGACGCTCCCGGTGGAGGCGGCACCGACCTGACCCAGGCGACCCTGCCACCGGTCGACGCCCTCGTCATGCTCAACGCGCACGCCGGGCGAGCCGACCTGCTGTCGGGGTGGCTGGACCCGGCCATCATCGACGATGACGACCCGTTCCGCCGGGACCCCGAGCTGGACCTGTTCGCAGGACGGGACCTCCCGCTCGACCGCGGCTGGGTGAGCGACTATCGCACGGCGCAAGCCGCACGGATGCAGCGAATCACGGCCTGGGTTCGAACACAGCTCGCCGAGCTCGAGGACCGGTTCGGCGGCGCGGTGCCCGACCTGCCTTTCCGCGTCCACGGAACCTGTGCGGATCCGCGATTCGTGGACACCAGCCTCGACCCGTCGGACCGCGAGCCGGGCACGCTGTGGGGCGACCCGCAGTCCGCCAACCTCCGGCCGGTCACCCTGGGCAGTTTCAGCACTCTGCGGTCCTGGTTGTCCCAGTGGTCGGTGGCCGACACCAACGCACACGGCCCGGACTGCCTGCAGCAGGTGTCGGTGCCGGTCTTCGTCGCCTACGCCACCGGCGACAAGGGCTGCTTCCCGTCCATGGCGCAGGCGCTGTACGACGCGGCGCACCATCCCGCCCGAAAGCTCCTCGCCGTCAAGGGCTCCGGCCACTACTTCGAGGGCCCCCCGCAACTGCTCACGGACGCGCTCGCCGAGGTCGTCGCGTGGGTCCGCAGGGTCTGACACCCGCCGAGCCGCACCACCAGATCGTCCCTCTCCACTCCCACCAAACGGAGGAAGTCATGCGCAGAGTAGTCACCGGCCACGACGCTCAGGGCCGCTCGGTCGTCGTCAGCGACGGCACCCCGCCCCGCACCCACCACTTCGACGGCTGGCCGGGCTTCGTCTCGTCGCTCGGCTGGGCCACCGAGGCCTCCGTGCCGGTCAGCCGGACCGGTGAGGACCCGACGGACAAGGTCGACACGATGATCCCGGCGCCCGGGAGCACCCGCCTGATCCTGCTCACTCTTCCGCCGGACAGCACGATGGCCGGCCCCGACTTCGACGGAGCCACCTACGGCGCGGAGCAGGCCACGCACTCCCCCGGCCTGGCCGAGACCTTCGAGGCCGACGGCATGCACCTGACGCCCACCATCGACTACATCTTCGTCGTCAAGGGCGAGGTCTACCTGCGGCTGGACGACGGCGCCGAGACCCGGCTGGAGGCCGGCGACGTCCTCGTCCAGAACGCGACCCACCACGGCTGGAGCAACCGCACCGACCAGCCCGCCGAGCTCGCTTGCGTCCTCATCGGAGCTGTCACAGACAGGTGAGATTCGGACGGTGCCGGCGACGCCATCCCCGTACCTGACGGATCACCCCGCCCGTCCACCGGCACCGTGCGGCTCTCGGCCCACCACCATCCCGAAGGAGACACGATGCAGATCGGCGTGTACGCGTCCTGCACCGACGAGACGCTGCGACCGGACGAGGTCGCCGTGCTCGTCGAGCAAGCGGGAATCGACGCGCTCCACTTCGGTGAGCACTCCCACATCCCGGCCAGTGAAGCGTTCCCGCCCGACGGCCAGGAGCTGCCGCGCGATTGGGCCCGGCTGTTCGACCTGCTCATCGCATTGACTGCCGCTGCGCTCGCCACAACACGGTTGCGCGTGTCGTCAGGGATCATCCAGGTCGCGCAACGTGACCCCATCACGACCGCGAAGGAGCTGTCGAGCATCGACGTCCTCTCCGGCGGCCGCCTCGACCTCATCGTCGGCCACGGCACGATCATCGAGGAGATGCGCAACCACGGCGTGGACCCCGAGACGCGCTTTGACCTGGTACGGGAGCGCATGCTCGCGATGCGTGAGATCTGGGGAAAGGACGAAGCGAGTTTCCACGGCGCCTTCGTCAACTTCGAGAGGATCTTGTCCTGGCCCAAGCCGGTGCAGCCCGGCGGAGTGCCCCTCTTCTTCGGCGGCAACTCTCCGGGATCGGAGGAACGCGCGCGTGAGTACGGCGATGGTTGGGCACCCCTTGCCCTCCCCGGCATCCCGGCCCGTATCCGCGAGTTCACGGCCGAGGGAAGCGGGCTCCCGGTGATCGCCGTCGGCGTCCCGACGGAACCGGCCGCCATCGACGAGTACGCGAGCGCCGGCGCCGACCGCATCGTGTTCCGCTTGACGTCCGCGCAGCCCGGTGAGGTCGAGCGCTCTCTCGAGGACATCCGGCGCTGCATGAGCACCGTGGCCGGCTGACTCTGTCAGCGCTCGCCCCCGACATCGGGCACGCCGACCGCGCTCGACGCCACAGCGGTCAACCAACCGAGACACCCGTTCCTCCGGGGTGGACAGCAGATCCCGCGTCCACCAACTGGGCAGATCGCCAGCCCGCTGCTCATTGCAGCACCGTCCCCATCGACCCAGTCCAGCCGGCTGACTTCGCCGGCTGGCCCCACGACCACGACTCGAACGGATCTGTCATGGCACAGCCCGCCCCTGCTCCGACCGCGCCCGCCAGCGGCACCACCGTGGACACCGCCCGCCTGACAGTCGGACTGCTAGGCGGCACCGGCCCCCAGGGCCGCGGATTGGCAGTCCGGCTCGCCGCGATCGGTCAGCGGGTGCTGCTCGGCTCCCGTGATGCTGATCGTGCGATCGAGGTGGCCGACGACACGGCGTCGCGAGGCCGGTCGATGGCGCCCGGAGCCGATGTGTCCGTGAGCGGTGGCTCGAACGCGGAGGTCGCCGATGCCGCGGACGTGGTGATCGTTGCCGTTCCCTTCGCGGGGCACGCAGCCACACTGGCTCCGCTGGCGGCTCCGTTGGCCGGCAAGGTGGTCGTGGACTGCGTGGTCCCGATGGGCTTCGACGAGCTCGGCGCCTTCGTGCTCGGCGTCCCTGAAGGAAGTGTGACCGAACAGGCCGCCGCCCTCCTGCCGGACAGCCAGGTCGTGGGCGCCTTTCACCACATCTCCGCTGTGCTGCTTCTCGACCAGTCGAAGCCGTCGCTCGACACCGACGTCCTGGTCGTCGGAGACGTGCGGGAGGCGACCGACACCGTTCAGGCCCTGGCCGACCGCCTTCCCGGGATGCGCGGCATCTACGCAGGCCGGCTGCGAAACGCCCGTCAGGTCGAGGCCCTCACCGTCAACCTCGTGTCGATCAACCGCCGGTACAAGGCCCACGCCGGCATCCGAGTCACCGACATCTGAAGTCACCGACCGTGAGTCCCACGTCCACCCCCGTGCCGCCGATGCCGACGGAGTCCGCGCTGCGCCGTGCGCTGGTCCGTGCCGAGCGGGGGGTGAGCCTCGACGCCGTCGAGGCCGAGACGCTGCTGCACGCCCGCGGGCTGGGCGAGGGCGAGCCGCTGGACCGGCTGCTGGCCGCGGCGTCCCGGGTGCGGGACGCCGGG
>NZ_JALPKP010000071.1:0-23750 GCF_051383635.1 Geodermatophilus sp. CPCC 205506
CCCCCTCGGCCGCCGCCCGCCAGGCGGCGCTGATCGCCGCGGCCCGCGAGGCCGCGGCCACCCGCCGGTCCCCCACCGGCACACCGCGACCCCCGGTCACCCCGCAGGAGGCCGCCGCGCTGCGCGCCGTCCTCGCGGCCCGGAGAGCCGGATCCGGCGCACCGGGCGCGGCCCGGGGTCGCCGCCGCCCTCCGCCTCCGCGTCGCCGCCCGGCCGAGCGGACCGTCCGGCGGCGGCTCGCGGCCGGACACGGGACGCGCTGGCGGCTGCGGGGGTCCCTCGCGGCGCTGGGCCTGGTGCTGCCCCTGGTGGCCGGCCTGCTCTGGCCCGCCACCCAGCCCGTCGGGTCGGCCGCCGAGCCGAGCGACGCGCACAGCCTCGCCCTGGCCGCCCACGGCACCCTCCTGGACGCCGCCGACCGCTACCGCTCGCTGGAGCGGGACCTGGCCGCGCGCCGGGCCGAGCTGCAGGTCGCCCGGACGGCGGAGGCGGCAGCGCGGGAGCGGCTGGCCGCGGAACAGGCCGCCGTCGGGACCCGCGCCGCCGACCTCTACCGGGCTCCGGCCGAGCAGCGGGACCCGCTGCTCGGGCTGAGCGTGCGCACGCCGTCGGCCACCTCCGACGTGCTCTACCGCGCGGCGCTGGACGACCGGGGGAAGGGCGAGCTGGAGTCGACCGTGGTCCGCGCCGCACGGGCCGAGCGCGACCTCGACCTCGCCACCCGGCGGGTCGCCGTCGCCGCGGCCGCCGTCGCCGCCGTGGAGGATGGGGCCACCGCCGTCCTGGCCGACGCGCGGGACGTCACCGCCGGCCTGCGCCCCGACGTCGCCGCCCAGCTGGCCGCCCTCGGCACCGCACCCGCGACCGCCGCCCAGGTGGAGATCAACCAGGAGGCCGTGCGCCGCTGGCAGGAGTACCTCGGCGTCCTCGCCGGAGCGGGGATCGAGCCGCCGCCGGCGGCGTCGCTCGCCGACCCCGCCGGCCTGCCGACCGGCCTCGCCCCCGCTCTGGACGGCGCCGGCCGGCCCGTCCCCGGCGTGGCGTGGGCGATCGCGGGCAACCGGCCGGTCACCGTGCTGTCGGCGGAGACCGTGGCCGCCGTGAGCAGCGCGCTCGCCCAGGTGGGCAAGCCCTTCGTGCCGGGCGGCACCGGTCCCGACACCTACGACTGCGGCGGCCTGGCCGCCACCTCCTGGCTGCTCGCCGGGCACGCCCTGCCGGCCGGCTCGGCCGACCAGTGGGCCCGGGGGGCGGCCGTCCCCCTCTCGCAACTGCAGGTCGGCGACCTCGTGTTCGCCGACGGTGGCACGGACGTCGGGATCCACCTCGGCGAGGGGCAGGTCGTGGCCGCCTCGGCGGCCACGTACCAGGTCGGCGTCCGCTCGATGCCCGACGCCGTGGGCGCCGTGCGGGTCACCCTGGCCGCTCCCGCGCAGCCCAACGCCGCGCTCCCGGCCGGTACCGCGGGCCGTGGCTCCTGCGCGGCACCGCCGGTCCCCGCTGGGCCGGTCAGCCCGGCGTGGGGCGGCTGGTCCAACGGGACCATCCCCTTGGCGGCGCTCTGCTCGATCACCCGGGGCCACGCCCTGCGCTGCGACGCCGCGGCGGGTTACGCCGGGCTGGCGGCCGCCTTCGAGACCGTGTTCGGCCGCACGCTGTGCATCACCGACTCCTACCGGTCCCTGCCCGCGCAGGTCACCGCGTTCAGGACGAAGCCGGGCCTGGCCGCCGTCCCGGGGACGTCGAACCACGGGTGGGCGCTCGCGGTCGACCTGTGCGGCGGGATCAACGTCGCCGGGACGCCGCAGTCGGCCTGGATGGCTGCCAACGCGGGCCTGTTCGGGTTCGTCCAGCCGGACTGGGCGCGACCGGGCGGCGAGAAGCCCGAGCCGTGGCACTGGGAGTTCGGCCTGCTGGCCTGAGCGCACCGGCCGATCGGACTCTCGGCGCGGAAAGTCCGTACCCGGCGCGCACTCTCGGCGCCGAGAGTCCGCGCTGGGCTCAGATCCAGCGCAGGTCGGCCAGCCGGGACCACGGCAGCCGCAGGCACGGCTCCCCGGTCTCGCCGGCCAGCCGGGCCGCGACCGCGGACGGGGCACACGCCACCGGCGAGCGCGGGGTGACGACGACGTGCAGGTCGCTGACGTCGAGACCGGCGCCCACCAGCCGGACCAGCAGCCGCTCGGGCATCGCGAGCGCCGCGGAGGCCAGCAGCGGCACCTCGGGGTGGGACCACAGCGCCACCGGGCCCTCGAGCCGCAGCACGCCGTCCACCGCACCGGCGCGGGTGACCGACGCCGTCCGGACGGCGTCCACACCGGAGCGCCCGAGGCCGGCCGACGGGGTCCACGGCAGCGCCAGGGGGCCCCGGCGGACGACGACCCGCCAGCCGACCGCGGACTCGCTGCCGTCGGTCCAGTCGAGCACCGCGACGCCGGCGTCCGCGGCGGCGGCGTCCGGCACGGGGCGGGCCTCGACCCAACCGGCGAGCGCGAGCGCGACCGCCTCGGGCGTCGCGGGGACCCGCGCGTCGGTCAGGTCCTCGGCCAGGTCGCGCAGCGGCGTGCGGAGCCGCCGTTCGGCCTCCTCCAGCACGATCACCGGGCCGTCCGCGCGGTCCTCGACCACGCGGACGGCGAGGGTGGGCGTGGTGAGCGCGGGCAGCACGTCGTCGGCGGCCCGTCGCAGGTCGGCCACGGTCACCGGCGCCGGGCGCAGCCGGGAGAGCAGTCCCGTGGCGCCCGGCCTCACGAACGGCCTCCGAGGAGGGCCGACCGCAGCGCCGGCGGCAGCGTGGGGAGCGCCAGCACGCTGGCCAGCTCCCCTGCCGACAGCCGCACCGGCAGGACGTCGGGGTCCCAGCCGGTCACCCGGCGGACCCGGGCCGCGGGGGCCGGCCACACCGTGTCGCGGACGGTCGCCACGTGCAGCTCGGTCAGCACGTCGGAGAGGTGGATGGCCGCGACCGGGTGCAGGCCAGGGTCGTCGAGCGCGGTCCGGACCACCGAGGACAGCTGTCCCCGGTCCGCCCCGGCCAGCCAGTGCGGCACCAGGACGTCGGGGGCCGGCTCACCGGCGGTGAGCGCGCTCACCGGACACCTCGCGGACCACGCACGGGTCCGCGGTTCCGGTGGCGACCCGTGCGACCCATCACGCCAGTGATATCGGCAGGCGCGGAGGGCAATCGACCCGTCCGAGCCCGCTTTTCCACCGACGGAACGCCTCAGTCCGCGAGCTCGGAGAGCCGCTGCTTGAGGACGCGCTCCACCCGGTCGGCGTGCACGTTCATGTTGCGCACCGAGGTGCCGAGGTCGGCCGACAGCTGGGTCTTGGTCTTCCCGCCCCACGTCGTGAGGTACCACGTCGCCCAGCCCAGGACGTTGGGCTGGCCGGCCCGCTGGTCCGGCCGGGCGGTGGGGTCCGGGGCGCAGGCGACGGTCAGCGCGTGCGAGAGCAGCGTCTGCTCCGCCTCGCCCATGATCTCGTCCGGCGCCTCGCTGGTGTCCGGCAGCATGATCTCCGTCGCGTCCGGCCCGCCGTCGAGGGACTGCAGGTTGCGCAGCCCGCTGAGCGTCGCGACCGTCTGCGAGTTGCGGCGCAGCGTGGCCACGCTCTGGCCCATGTAGGCGGCCAGCTCCTTCTCGCTGGGCTTGCGCTGGTGCTCCACGAGGAAGGCCGCGATCGCCTTCTGCTGCTTGTGCTCGGTGTCGGCGGCGGTGCGGCCGTGGGCGTTGCGCCCGAGGTCGTGCACCCACTTCGACAGCTGGGTGGCCAGGAAGGCCCCGAAGGGGACGCCCTTGGTCTCGTCGTACTGCCCGACCGCCTTGAGGATCCACTCGCTGACCTGCTGGGTGAGGTCGTCGGGGTCGGGCAGGTGCAGCCGGATGGTGCTCATGTTCCGCTGCAGTCGCTTGAGGCTGACCGGCAGGTAGTGCCGGCACAGCTCGTCCAGGTACGCCGGCGGCAGGTCCCGCGGCGCCCGGCGCCGGACGTCGGTCTCGGCGCGCAGGCCGACCGTGGTGCAGCCGCGCCCGGCGCACCAGGCGCGGATCCAGTCGGCGAGCACGTGGGCCGAGCCGCAGGCGCCGTCCACCCGGTACAGGCCCTCGCCCTGGTCGAAGCTGACCGTGACGCCGTCGGGCAGGTCGCGGCGGAACTCCGCCAGCGGCAGCTCCCGGTCGACCCGGAAGTGCACCCGGTCGCGGGGGGTGATCGGGGCGAGGATCCAGCCCTCGGCCTCGGGGATGCCGCCGAACACCAGCGGTGCGCGGTTGCGCGCGGCGGCGGCGCGGTCGGCGGGGGCGTCGATCGTGGTGGGGACGAGCTGGGGCACCGGAACTCCTGAGCGACTGTGGGGAAGACAGACGGCGGCCCCGTCCAGGGGCCCGGCCCCGTCCCGAGGCTCGCCGCGAGCCTGCGAGCGGTGAGGAGGACGGGGTCCTTCGTCAGGCGAGGATCTGCTCGGCCGGGCGGGCCTGCCGCGGCGCGGGCAGGGCCGCGGCCAGGACGCCGGCCGCCGGCGCGGCGCCGGTGGCGGGGCCGGACACCAGGCGGGCCATGAGGTCGGCCGCGGCGGCGCGCTCGGCACCGCTCGGCTCGACGGTGTAGACCGGCATGTGGTCGTACAGCGACGTGAAGAGCTCGCTCACGAAGGCGTAGGCGGCCTGGGCCTGCGGCGAGAACCGGGCGACGGCGGCGCGCGGGCCGAGTTCGACGCCGATCGTCACGCGGACGACGCGGTCGTCCTTGCTGACGCCGCTGAGCTCGAACGACACGTCCGGGTGACCGCCGGCCAGCTCGGCCAGCGCCGCCAGGCACCGCCGGGTCGAGCCACGACGGGGCCGCAGCTGGACGTGGACGACCACCGTCTCCTGGTCCCCGGTGGCGGCGGTCGGAGTGGCGTCGGTGCCGGACCCGTTGACTGCGCTGTGTTGCATGTTCATCGCCCCCTGTGACGTGCTTGGGGCAACTGTCGCGCATCGAGTGCCCGGAAAGGGCACAACACTCGCTGTGCGGTACGCAGTTGTCGGGCGGCCTCTTCGGCAGGTCTTGCCCGTGTCGTGGCCCTTCCGACGACCACGGATGCGGTCGTCGGCACATCTCGCCAGTGCCGGGGGGTGCGCTCCCGACCAGATGTGTCAGCCGGCGGCGCCCTCCGTGACCGTTCCGTGATCCGCGGGGGCAACTGCCTCGGGGGTGTCGGCCGGCGCCGGAGCGAACGCGGCCAGTGCACCCAGGGTGTCGGCGGTGACCTGGGCGGCCAGGAGGTTGGCCTCGGCGATCTGCCGGTAGACCTCCTCGCGGTGGATGGTCACCTCGCGGGGGGCCTTGAAGCCCAGGCGGACGGTGCCGCCCCGGACCTCGACGACGTGGACCTCGATGTCGTCGCCGATGCGGATGGTCTCGCCGACGCTGCGGGTGAGAGTGAGCACGTGAACCCCTCCATGGGTGTGGGTGTGCCGTCCGTGGCTGGTGGATGGGAAGACGGCCGGAGCGGACCGCTTGAGGCCGCCCCAGTGGTTATCGGCGCAGGGGGCGCCGGATCGGATGCGTTGCGTCGGTCAGCACCGCCTGGGCCGCCCGCCAGTTGGCCGGGTTGACCACCAGCGGGGCACGCAGGTTGGCCGTCGCGGCGGCCGGACCCTCCGGCGGCACGGTGACCAGGCAGTACAGACGGGCCTCCGCGGGGTGCTCGAGACCGAGGTCGGCGCAGACCGCGGCCGGCAACGCCGGCGCGTAGTCCGGGAAGTACATGCCCGGGTCGATGGCGAGGAACCGCGGCCCGTCGGGCGACATGGACTGCAGCCAGAACAGCCGCCCGTCGCCGTCGGCGGTGACGAGCACGTAGTCCCGGTGTCCGGGGAAGCCGGCCAGGGGCTCGGTGAGGCCGAGCAGCGGCAGCGTGGCGACGGCAGCGAGGGTCATGACGGCGGTCCCCCGGTCAGCGCAGGAAGTCGACGAGCGACGGCTGCAGCGCCTTGGCGGTGGCGGACAGCGCGGCCTCGTAGCCGACCTTCTGCATCGACAGCTCCATGATCGTCTTGGGCAGGTCGACGTTCTCGGTCTCGGCCAGCCGGCTGGAGAGGGTCAGCGAGCGGTCGGTGGTCACCTGGGCCGCGTTCTCGATGCGGGTGGCCCGCGCACCGACGTCGGCCAGCGCCGCCAGCATCGTGTCGCGCACCCCGTCCAGGGCGGTGAGCCCGTCGGCGAGGTCGTCGGTGCTCGGCGGGTCGGACCGCAGGGCCGCCGAGATGTCGTCGAGCACCTGGAACAGGCTGTCGCCGGACTCCGTCACGAGGGCCTCCGCGCCGGTGATGTCGACACGCACGCGTTCGGTGTCCGACACCCGGCGCCACACGTTCAGGTCGTCCTTGCCGGTGCCCTGGTAGACGCCGCTGTCGTCGAACGCGATCGACCCGGTCGTGACCCCGCCGAACAGCGGACGGCCCTGCAGCTTCTGGTTGGCCAGGTCGAGCAGGCTCGCCCTCAGCTGGTCGACCTCGGTGGCGATGACCTCCCGGGAGGAGGCGCCGAGGGCGCCGGCGTTGCTGCCCTGCACGGTGAGGTCCCGCACCCGGCGCACCTGGTCGAGCATGGTGGTGAGGGCCGAGTCGCTGGCCTGCAGCTGGGTCTTCGCGTCGGTGATGTTGCGGCCGTACTGGTCGGTGGCCGCGATGTCCCCGCGGGTCTGCATGGCCCGGTTGGTGCCGGTCGGCGAGTCCGACGGCGCGTTGATCAGCCGGCCGGAGGTGAGCTGCTGCTGCAGCCGGCCGACCGCGTCCAGGTTGCGGTTGAGCCCCTGGAGGCTGGTGAGCGCGACGGCGCGCTGGGTGATGCGCATCAGGTCAGCGCCCCACGACGCCGGTGCGGTTGATCAGCACGTCGAGCGACTCGTCGATCGCGGTCACCATGCGCGCCGCCGCCGAGTAGGCGTGCTGGAACTGGAGCATGTTCGACATCTCCTCGTCGAGGTTCACGCCGGCCACCGACTCGCGGGCGGCGTCGACGTTCGTGGTGATGACCGTCTGGATGTCGAGGTTCCGGCTGCTGACCGCCGCGTTGACGCCCAAGGCGACGATGTTCTTGCGGTACAGCGCGTCGGCGCTCGCCGGATCGGTGCGCAGGTTCGCGATCAGGTCGGCGATCTCCGCGTCGGTGCTCCCGGCCTCCTGGGCGGCGGCGACCTCGTCCGGCCCGATCGCCGGGTTCAGCCGGATGCTCGCCGCGGTCACCGAGGTGGCCGGTGGCGCGGCGTCGAACAGCGGGAGGCCGGTCGATCCGGAGACGCCGTGGCCGGTCACGTGGACGGCGTTGACCTGCGTGGCCAGCAGGCTCGCGACGTCGTCGAGCTGCTGGCGCGCGGTCGGCAGGATGTCGGCGAGGACCGTGATCTGGCCCGCCGCGGTCCCGCCGACGCCCAGCGTGGTGCCACCGGACGCCGTGACGACCCGGGGGGCGCCGTCGGCGGTCAGCGCGTCGGGTTCGCGCGCGCCCTCGACCGCCAGCCTGGTGGCCGTCGCACCGGAGACGAGGGTGACCCCGCCGACGAACACGGTGAGGGAACCGTCGTCGGCCGGGCGGACCGTGGCCCCCACGGACTCCGCGAGCTGCAGCACGAGGACGTCGCGCTGGTCGGCGAGCTCGTTGGCCGGCTTGCCGTCCAGGGTCGCCCGCAGGATCGAGTCGTTGAGCTTGGCGACGTCGCCGGCGACGGCGTTCACCTCGTCGACGAGGGCGACCAGGTTCTCCTGGCTCTGCGCCCACTGGCCGTCCATCGCCGACCGCGCCGCCTGGAAGCCGCTGACCAGCGTGCCGATCCGCTGCAGCAGCTGGCTGCGGGCCGCGTCGTCCGTGGGGTGGTTGGCGACGTCACCCCAGGCCGCCCACACGTCGGAGAGCTGGCTCTGGATGCCGGTGTCACCCGGCTCGCGCAGCGCCTGCTCGATCAGCCCGTAGGCGTTGGCCTCGGCGGTGAGCTGCGCGGTCTTGCCGTACTCGGCGTGCGCGCGCCCCTCGAGGAAGGCGTCCCGGATGCGGTTGACCTGGTCGGCCGAGACACCGGAGCCGATGCCGCTGCTCACCGAGTAGAAGGCCGGGACGGGGGTTCCGCCGACCGCCTGCAGGTCGACCCGCTGACGCGAGTAGCCCGCGGTGTTGACGTTGGCGATGTTCTGGCCGGTGACGTCGAGCCCGCGGCGCTGCGCCCAGAGGGCCGTCGTCGCCGTGTTCAGCCCCGAGAAGGTACTCACTTGGACTCCTCGCTGGCGCTCGTCGTCTGCGTTCGCAGCCCGCTGTGCTCAACCTGTGAGCTCGCACGCTCGCTCACAGTGCGCCGTCCAGCGTGACCGCGCGGGCGGACCGCGCCGTCGTCCGGCCGGTCGCGCCGTAGGTGCCGGCCGACGGGGACTTCACCGACAGCAGCGCCTCGCCGATGGCGGCCAGCCCACCCTCGATCAGCTCGCGGTTGGCGTCCGAGAGGCCGCGGAGCTCGGTGACCAGGACCAGCAGCGCCTCGTGGTGCTTGGCGTAGAGGTCGTTCCACGGTGCGGGCGCGGCCTCGGCGAGCTTTCGCAGTGACGGATTGGCACCCACCCCGAGACCCGCGGCGAGCACCTCGGTCACGGCGGCGCGCTCCACCTCGAGGGTGCGCAGCTGGTCGAGGACGACCTCGATCTCGTGCGCGATGCGCGCCAGCCAGCGGGTCTTGCCCGTGACGATGAGGTACTGCTTCTCCTCGGCCTTGAACAGGAGCAGGTCGAGCAGCTCCTGCTCCCGCCACAGCAACGTCGACAGGTGCTGGTAGTCCACGCCCGTCACCGTCCTTCCGTCTTCTCCCCGTGGCAGACGTCGGAGCTGCCAGCGGGTTCTTGCTCCTGCCATCGGCACCCCGGAGGGAGGCCTCAAGCCGAGGCACTCAAGTCGGGGCGAGAACGTGCCGACGGGGTAGGTCCCGTCCGGGCTCCGGGCTGCCGAGGAAGGAGGCGTGACACCATCGAGTGCCCCGGCGACCGAGCGGAACCCGGCCCCCCGGCCCCCCGTGCGCGGCGTGCCGGGCAGGGACGTCGACGCCCTCGTGACCGAGCACCTGCCGCTCGCCGCGTTCGCCGTCAACGCAGTGGCCTCCCGCATCTCGCTACCCAGCCACGTCAGCCGCGAGGACCTCGTGTCCTGCGCGAAGGTGGCGCTGGTCGAGGTGGCGCGCCGGTTCGATCCCGAGGCGGGGGCCTCGTTCGCCACCTACGCCCTGGCCCGCCTCCAGGGCGCCGTCCTCGACGAGCTGCGCTCGGGCGACTGGGCCAGCCGGAGCGTCCGGGCCGCCGCCCGGCGCACCGACGCCGCGGCCGACGCCCTGGCCATGTCGCTCGGTCGCCCCCCGACGCGCGAGGAGCTCGCGGCCAGCCTGGGCGTCCCGCGCAGCGAGCTGGAGTCGCTGCAGGTCGACGTCCACCGCGCGGTGATGGTGAGCATCGACGCCGACTCCGGGCCCGACGGCACCAGCCTCGACCTGCCCGACACCGGGGAGTCCCCGGAGCGGGCGCTGCTGCGCAGCGAGCGGTCCCGGTACCTGCAGGATGCGATCCGGGCGCTGCCCGACCGGCTCGACGAGGTCGTCGAGCGCAACTTCTTCGGCGGGGAGTCGCTCACCGACATCGCCGCCGACCTCGGCGTCACCCTCTCCCGCGTCTCCCAGATGCGGGCCCGCGCGCTCACCCTGCTGCACGCCGCCATGAGCGAGGTGTGGGAGGGCAAGGCGGTCCCGGCCGACGGCGGGGTGCGCGCCCGGAACCAGCAACGCTCCTACGTCGACCGCGTCGCCGGCCGCAACGCCCCGCCCCTCCCCCACCCCCGCGACATGCGGGCCGTCGGCGACCGCTACCGGGCGGCCCGACCGGCCTGAGCCGGGCCCCACCGCCATCCCAGCGACGTCGAGGCAGCCGCCTCGGGAAGGTCAGACCATCCATGAAGGTGCTGGTCATGCACGCCGGGCAGGACGCCCAGGACTACTACCGCGTCCGCGAGCCCATCCGCGCCATCCGCGAGGCCGGACTCGGCGTCGAGATCGAGACGACTCGCGGCATCGAGACGATGGTGCGCCCGGACCCCGACGGCGGTGAGGGCGAGGTCTACGACGCCGACGCCCGCGGTGCCGACGTCGTGGTGCTGCAGCTGCCCAAGACGGTCGCGATGCTGCAGACGATCCGCGTCCTGCAGGACCAGGGCGTCGCCGTCGTCGTCGAGATGGACGACCTGCTCTCCGCCGTCCCCTACGGACACCTCGGCCACGAGGCGCTGGTCCGCAAGGGCATGGGCCGTCGCGCCGCCGAGTGCGCCCGCGAGGCCGACCTGGTGACGACGACGACACCGGCGCTGCTGGCCGAGTACGCCCCGCACGGGCGCGGTGCCGTCGTCCCCAACGCCGTCCCGCGGCGGATCGCCGAGCTGCCGCCGGCCTGCGAGCGCCGGCCCGAGGTGGTGACGGTGGGCTGGACCGGCAGCGTGGTGACCCACCCGTACGACCTGCAGGAGGTGGGATCGGGCCTGCAGCAGGCCCTGGACCGCACCCGGGGTCGCAGCCGCTTCACCGTCATCGGTGGGGCGTGGGACGTGCAGAAGCGGCTCGGGCTCTCCGAGGCACCCGGCGAGCTGCCGTGGGTGGACGGCGTCGACGAGTACAGCACCGCCGTCGGCGAGCTGTTCGACATCGGGATCGCGCCCCTGCGGATCGACCGGTTCAACACCTCCAAGAGCTGGCTGAAGGCCATCGAGTACGCCGCGCGCGGCGTCTGGTTCGCCCGCTCCCCCAGCCCCGAGTACGAGCGGCTGGGGCTGGGCCGGCGCGCCCGCAACGCCAAGGACTGGGCCAAGGCCCTCACCACCGCCATCGACGACGCCGACCGGCGCCGCGAGCAGGCGATCGCGAACCGCGAGGCCGTGCTGGCCGGGCACCTGACCGAGCACACCGCCGAGCGCTGGGTGGCCGCCTGGCAGCGGGCGCTGGACCACCGGGCGAGCAGCCGGCGCAGGTACGCCTGACCCCACCTCGAGGAGGCGAGCGGCACGGACGGGTGAGAACCGCCGGAATTCCTCGCGGTTCGCCTCAAGTCCGGTGCGCACCCGGCCGTAGAGAACCCCGTAGGGCCCCGCAGCACGGATGCAGCGGGAAATGAACCAGACCCCTTCCAAGGAGGAACACCATGGGTCTCAGCGTCAACAACAACATCGCGGCGATGAACTCGTACCGCAACCTGTCGATCACCGACGGGCAGATGAGCAAGTCGCTGGAGAAGCTCTCCTCCGGCTTCCGCATCAACCGTGCGGCGGACGACGCCGCGGGTCTGGCCATCTCCGAGGGCC
This sequence comes from Geodermatophilus sp. CPCC 205506, assembly GCF_051383635.1. Classification (NCBI taxonomy): domain Bacteria; kingdom Bacillati; phylum Actinomycetota; class Actinomycetes; order Geodermatophilales; family Geodermatophilaceae; genus Geodermatophilus; species Geodermatophilus sp. CPCC 205506. The sequence goes on from NZ_JALPKP010000071.1 coordinate 11,356, forward strand.
TGCGCTCGCAGATCGGTGGCCTCAAGGTCGCCGTCCGCAACACCCAGGACGGCGTCTCGGTCGTGCAGACCGCTGAAGGTGCGCTCACCGAGACGCACAAGATCCTGCAGCGCATGCGCGACCTGACCGTCCAGGCCAGCAACGGCGGTGGGCTCAACGACGACGCCAAGAAGAACATCCAGTCGGAGATCGGCCAGCTCAAGAACGAGCTGACCCGCATCGCCGACACGACGACCTTCAACGGCACGAAGCTGCTCGACGGCAACTACGACGGCAGCTTCCAGGTCGGCGCCAACGTCGGCGAGTCCATCAAGGTCAAGGTCGGCACCGCGATGAGCGCCACCGGCCTCAGCGTCGACGGCGTGGACGTCACGGCATCGGCCGCCGGCATCTCCGCCACCGTCGTCGCCGCCGCCACCGCCTCGGCTGCCGGAAGCGCGTCCACCATCACGATCGCCTCCGGTACCGCGAACCCGGCCCTGGCCGAGGACTTCGCCAAGCTGAACGGGTCGATCACGAAGGACGGCAAGACCCTCGACCTGTCGTCGGTCGTCTACGGCGACAGCGACAGCGCCTCCACCCGTCTCGCCACCCTGAACACCGCGCTCGACAACGCCTTCGGTGCCGCCAACATCCAGGCGGCGGTCACCGGTGGCCAGCTGGTCATCACCGGCAACAACCCGGGAGCCAACGCCACCACGGAGAACCTGGCGAAGGCGCAGCTCACCTTCACCCAGTCCACGGGTGCGAGCGAGGGCCTCAAGAAGATCGACGCGGCGATCAAGACGGTGTCGAACACGCGGGCCGACCTGGGTGCCATCCAGAACCGGTTCGAGCACACCATCAGCAACCTGAACGTCGCCGTCGAGAACCTCTCGGCGTCGGAGAGCCGGATCCGCGACACGGACATGGCCCAGGAGATGACCAACTTCACCCGGACCCAGATCCTGACCCAGGCCGGCACCGCCATGCTGGCCCAGGCCAACCAGGCTCCGCAGGGCATCCTGCGTCTCCTGGGCTGATCCGCCCCAGCTCCACCTGGTGAGGGGGGAGGCCTGCGGGCCTCCCCCCTCACCGCACCACTGCACCCCAACGACCAGGAGGTCCCGGTATGGCCGGCATGAGCTTGAGCGTCGGCCTGATCTCGGGCATGGACACCGCCTCCCTCATCAGCCAGCTGATGCAGGTCGAGGCCAACCCGCAGACCCTCCTGCGGAACAAGCTCGTCGCCACCAACAGCGACGCCAGCGGCTACCGCGCGGTCAACCTCCGGTTCGACTCGCTGAGCAGCGCGGCCGCGGCCTTCTCCAGTGACGCGACCTGGACCGCCGCGAGGGCCAGCAGCTCCAACGGCACGGTGACGGCGACCGCCGGCGCCGGCGCGCTCGCCGGGTCGCTCACCTTCACGGTCGACACGCTCGCGACCTCGCACGCGCTGCGCAGCGCCGCCGTGTTCACCGCTCCGGCCGGCAAGACCGCCGCCGCCGACACCGACTTCGGCGCCACCTCGATCGACATCAAGGTCGGCAGCACGACCACCTCGATCGCCCTCGACACCGACGGCGGCGGCACGGCGACGCTGACCGAGGCGGCCGCCGCGATCAACGCCAAGACCGAGCTCGGGCTCACTGCCACCGTCGTCCAGGTCGCCGAGGGCCAGTACCGCATGCAGTTGAGCACCAAGACCGCCGGCACCGCCGGCGTCTTCGAGGTGACCAGCGGCCCCGGCTTCACCGAGCTCACCAAGGGCACCAACGCGCAGCTGACGATCGGCTCCGGCACCGGTGCCTACACCGTCAGCTCGTCGAGCAACACCTTCTCCGGCCTGCTCTCCGACACCACGATCACCGTGGCCAAGGCCGGCGAGACCGCCACGGTCGCGGTGGCCCGCGACGCCGACGCCACCGCCGCCAAGGTGCAGGCACTGGTCGACGCGGCCAACAACGCGCTGCAGGTCGTCACGGACTACACCGCCAAGGACAGCACCACCGCGACGCTGAAGGGCGACAGCACGCTGCGCACCCTGTCCGGCCGGGTCCTCGACGTCGTCTCCGGCGGCATCGGCGGCGAATCCGCCGCCACCTACGGGATCCAGCTCACCAAGGACGGCAAGCTCAAGTTCGACAAGGCCGCGTTCCTCGCCGCGCTCGCCGAGGACCCCGCCGGCACCCGCGACTTCCTGACGGCGACGTCCGGCACGGGGACCAGCGCCGAGCCGGTGGGCCTGGCCGCGAAGATCGAGGCGCTGGCCAAGTCCGCGTCGGACGGCACGACCGGCACGCTGACCCTGCTGGCCAAGAGCAGCGACGCCAGCGCGAAGGACCTCGAGGCGCGCATCGCCGACTGGGACACCCGGCTGGCACTCCGCAAGGAGACCCTCACCCGCCAGTTCACCGCGATGGAGACCGCTCTCGGCACGCTGCAGAACCAGTCGAGCTGGCTGGCCGGCCAGCTCGCCGGCCTGCCGACCTGGTCCTCCTCCTGAGCCTCCTGAGCCCCCCGACGTCCCCCACCGACGCCGCTCCCCCGACGTTGACCCTGGAGACCCGCACCCCATGAGCACTGCCTCGCTCCGCGCCCGCTACATGGGCGACACCGTCACGACGTCCTCCCCGCAGCGGTTGCTGGTCATGCTCTACGACCGGCTCGCCCTGGACCTCGAGCGCGCCGGCAGCGCCCTCGCCGGCGGTGACCGCGAGCAGGCGAGTGAGCAGCTGCAGCACGCGCAGGAGATCGTGCTCGAGCTGCGCAGCAGCCTGCAGGTCGAGGCGTGGGAGGGCGGGCCCCGGCTGGCCGCTCTCTACACCTGGCTGATCGGCGAGCTCGTGCAGGCCAACGTCAAGGGCGACCGCAACCGGGTGGCCTCCTGCCTGCAGGTCGTCGAGCCGCTCCGCGACGCCTGGCGGCAGGCCGCCGCCTCGCTCGCCGCCACCCCGGCATGACCACCGACCGTCCCTCCCCCGGCGCGGACGCGGTCCCGTCGGCCGAGTGGGCGACCGTCCTCGACGACCTCGAGGGCGAGGTGCTCGCCGCCGAGGCGAGCATGGACACCGACCGCGCCGACGAGGTCGAGGCCTGGGGACGGCGGGTCCAGGACTGGGTCCCGCCCACCGGGCTCGGCCCCGTCCCGGCCGACCTGCGGGAGCGCGCCGCCCGCCTGCTCCAGCACCAGCTGGCCGTCGCCGAGGCACTGGTCGAGGCCATCATCCAGTCCCGCAAGCAGCGGGACGTCGCGGCCCGCATGACCTACGCCCCGGCCCGCCCGGCGGCCTCGTTCTTCGACCGCGCACTCTGAGGCCGGCCCGGCGCACCGCCGGGCCGGCCTCCGCGCGTCAGGCAGCCTGCCGCTGTCCCCGGAGCCGGCGCACCTGCTCGCGCAGCTCCTCGCGCTCGCCGCTGATCCGCGCCCGGAAGGGCTCCTGCTCCGCCCAGAACCGCCCCGGTTCGGCCTGCACGGCGGCGACCCGCCGCGCCAGCTCGCCGGAGTGCACGTCCGCCTCGTCGAACCGGAAGAAGTCGGGCACGGGGAAGTCCCCGGCGAACCGGCCGGCCCCGAGCCGCCGCACGAAGACGACGGCCCCGCTGGCCGCGGCCTCCCGCGGGAGGCGGTCCTTGCCGGGCAGATGACCGAAGTCGACGTACACCATGGTCGAGCGGAGCAGGTCGACGATCTGCGGCTTGGACATGCCCTGGATGGGCGCCGCCCGCAGCCCGGGGCTGCCCCCGAAGAACGCCGCCGCGAGATCGGCGCCCTTGGCCGGGTTGTAGGCCACCGCCGGCTCCGGGTTCGGTCCCGTGGACGGCACGGCGGTGAACCGCGGGTCGGTGAAGTCGCCCAGCGGGTAGCTGGCCGGGACGCCGACGCCGCGCAGGAAGTCCTCGGCGTACGCGCTCTGGTGGAAGTGCCGCACCGAGCGGTCGGCGAACAGCGACCGGCGGGCCGCCTCCCCGACACCGAGCAGTCCGTTGTCGACCGACAGCCACCAGACGGCCACGCTCGCACCCGGGATCGACGCGGCCTGGAGGGCCAGCACCTCCGGCAGCACCACCAGGTGGTGGCGGCGGAGCAGCGCCTGCCGGCAGACCACCGGCTCGTAGTGGGCGAACTCGGTGAGGCACGGGTTCTCCGCCGGCGGCGTGACCTCCAGCCGGCTGCCGTCGATGCGCAGGCCGCCGCCCGCGCCGTAGTACGCGATGTCGGCCGGCAGACCCTCCTGGTTGAGCACCTGGGCGGCCTGGTGGACGGCCTCCGGGCCGCCCGTCAGCAGGGCGGGACAGAGGAACGTCACGCGCTTCACGAACTTGATGCTCAAACGGGGCTCTTCCTCCCGACCCGGCCGTCGCGGCCCGGTCCCTCCCGGTTCGCCGCCGCACCCGCAGGGCGCCCGCGGCGAACGTGACTCCCCCCGAGCGTCACCCCTCGGCGTGCCGGGGCCCCCGCGCGACACCCGGTCGAGGGGCAGACGCGGGCTCACCGACCCCATCCGCACCAGCCCCGACGCCGGGCGCCCTCGCGGCCCCCACCTGTCACATCCGCACGTCCCGCCCCGCCGGTCCCCTCCCGCCCCTGCCGTCACCCGAGTGCCCGAGATCGGTCACGGGGACCGCCGGGGGCGCCGATGAGGGGTGAGCACGGACAGCACAGCCCTCGCCACGGATCGGCGGACCCCTCACTCGCTCGCGAGTGTCTCCTGCGTACCCGGAGGCCGATCGTGTCCTGCCGCCCTGCCCGCACCACCGTCCGATGATCGGCGACGTCACCTCGACGACCCTGCACGCCGCCCTGGCCGGCCTGGCCTCGCGGCAGCGCGTCACCGCCGACAACATCTCGAACATCAACACGCCCGGCTTCCTGGCCGGCCGGGTCGACTTCGAGTCGGGTCTGCGCGGCGCCCTGTCCAGCGGCCAGACGCCGGTCGTCACCGGCGGCACCACCGCCCGCTCGCTCGAGCCGACGAACACCAACGGCAACAACGTCAACCTCGACGCCGAGACGGTGATCGCGACCGAGACCGGACTGCGCTACCAACTGGCCCTCAACGCGCTCGACGGCAAGTACACCGTCATGCGCACGGCCCTGCGGACGGCGTGACGCGGTGTTCGACAGCCTCAACATCTCCGGCTCCGGCCTGCTCGCGCACCGCAAGTGGCTCGACGCCGTCTCGGACAACATCTCGAACATCAACACGGTCACCAGCACCGACGAGGCCGCCTTCCAGGAGCGCCTCGTCGTCGCCCAGGCCGTGGACTACGGCTCCGGCGAGGGCGGCGTCCGCGTCGCCAGTGCGGAGCTCGGCAGCGCCGAGGGCCGGCTGGTCCACCAGCCCGACCACCCCCTGGCCGACGCGGAGGGCTACGTCCGCTACCCCGACATCGACCTCGGGGAGCAGATGACCAACCTCCTCATGGCCCAGCGCGGCTACCAGGCGAACCTCGCCGTGGTCGAGCGCGCGACGAACGCGTACCAGGCCGCTCTCCAGCTCGGGAAGGGCTGATCCCCATGACCTCCCCCATCGGCGGCATCTCCGCCGCGCTGCCCACGCTGCCGACCTTCGGTGTCAGCGCGGCCGACGCGGCAGCCGGCACCGCGGCGACGTCGCCGGCCTCCGGCGACTTCGCCTCGGTGCTGGCGTCGTCGTTCGACGAGCTGCAGGCCACCCAGTCGGCCTCCGACGACCTGGCCACCCAGGCCGCCACCGGCGACCTGCGCGACGTGCACGACTACATGATCGCGGCGAACGAGGCGAAGCTCGCCACCGAGATGGTCGTGACCCTCAAGAACAAGGCCGTTGAGGCCTTCACCGAGATCATGAGGATGCCGGTCTGATGCCTGCCGCCCTCGCCGGGCCGCTGGAGCGCATCCGCTCCACGCTGTCCACGATCAGCCTCGGTCAGAAGGTCGTCATCGGCCTGCTGGCCGTCGGGCTGCTCCTCGGCGGGTTCTTCTTCGTCCGGTGGAGCACCGCCCCGACGATGGCGCCGCTGTTCTCCAACCTCGCGTCGACCGACGCCTCGGCGATCGTCGACGAGCTCAACGCGGCCGGCGTCGCCTACGAGCTCGCCGACGGTGGCGGGACGATCATGGTCGCCAACGACCAGGTCTACGACCTGCGCCTCTCGATGAGCGGCAAGGGCCTGCCCGCCGGCTCCGAGACCGGCTACGCGCTGCTCGAGGAGTCGGGCATCACCACCAGCGAGTTCCAGCAGCAGGTGCAGTACCAGCGCGCCATCGAGGGCGAGCTCGCCAAGACGCTGGAGTCGCTCGAGGGGGTCCGCTCGGCCGTCGTCCACGTGGCGCTGCCGGAGGACGAGGTCTTCGTCAGCGACGAGTCCGAGCCGACCGCGTCGGTGCTGCTCGACCTGGCGCCCGGCACGACGCTCTCCGGTGAGCAGGTGCAGGCGGTCACCAACCTCGTCTCGTCGAGCGTCCAGGACATGGACGCCGAGCAGGTCACCGTGGCCGACTCCACCGGCAAGGTCCTGTCGGCCCCCGGCCAGGGCGTGACCGCCGCCGCCGGCGATGCCCGCTCACAGCTGGAGCAGGAGTACGAGGACCGGCTGGCCGCCAACGCCCAGGTGATCCTCGACCGGGTCCTCGGCCCCGGCCGCGCCCAGGTGTCCGTGCGCGCCGACCTCGACCTGTCGCAGCGCGACACGACGTCGACGACCTACACCTACCAGGAGGGCACCCCGCCCATCTCGGAGAGCACCAGCACCGAGGACTACACCGGCACCGGTGCCGCCGTCGGCGGCGTCCTCGGGCCGGAGAACCAGACCGACGCGGGGGGCACCGGGGACTCCACGTACAACAAGGAGTCCACGACCTCGAACAACGCCGTCGGGGAGACCGTCGAGACCGTCCAGGGCGCGCCCGGTGCGATCAACCGGCTCACCGTCTCGGTGGTCATGGACCAGGCCGTGGCCGGCAACCTCAACCAGGGCCAGGTGCAGGACCTGATCGGCAACGCTGTCGGCCTCGACGTGGCCCGCGGCGACGACATCACCGTCGCCGCCATGGCCTTCGACACGACCGCCGCCGACCAGGCGGCCGCCGAGCTGGAGGCCGCCCGCGAGGCGGAGCAGCAGGAGCAGCTCTGGTCGATGATCAAGACCGGCGGCATCGCCCTCGGCATCGCGCTGCTCGTCCTCGTCGTCTGGCTGCGCTCGCGCCGCCGCGGGGAGGACGAGGACGACTACGAGGCGCTCGAGCTGCCCGAGGACGTCATGGCCGAGCTCGACCGCATCCGGATCGAGAGCACCCGGGAGATCCAGGTCGACAACGTCCAGGCCGAGCTCGAGGCCGCCGAGCGGCAGCGGGTGCGCGGGGAGATCGCCACGATGGTCAGTGAGAAGCCCGACGAGGTCGCCGCCATGCTGCGCGGCTGGCTCACCGAGAGCGGAGCCAAGTCATGACGCTCGCGAGCGTGGAGCAGATGGTCGGGATCTCCCCGACCGCGCAGACCGCCGTCCTGCCGGCGATCCGGCAGCGGCCCGCCATGCCCGGCCTCCGCAAGGCCGCGGTGTTCATCGCCCAGCTCAGCCGGGAGGAGGCCGGTGCCCTGCTGGCCCAGATGCGCCCGCGGGAGGTCGAGCAGATCACCCGCGAGCTCATGAGGCTGGGCACCGTCGAACCCGACGACGTGGACGGCGTGCTGGAGGAGTTCCACCACCTCATGTCCGCGCAGCGGTTCGTGGGGCGCGGCGGCATCGACTTCGCCCGCGAGATCCTGGCCGCCGGTCTCGGCGAGGACAAGGCCGAGGGCATCCTGTCCCGGCTGAACGTCGTCTACTCCGAGGTGCCGTTCTCCTCGCTGCGCAACGCCGACGTCCGGCAGCTGGTGACGTTCCTCAAGGACGAGCACCCGCAGGTCATCGCGCTCGTGCTGGCCCACCTCACGGCCGCCCAGTCGGCCGAGGTGCTCTCCGGCTTCGGCCCGGAGCAGCAGGCGCTGGTCGCGCACCGCATCGCCACGATGGACCGCACCTCCCCGGAGATGGTCCGGCTGGTCGAGGAGGAGCTGGGCCGCCGCATGGGCTCGCTGCTGGCGCACCAGGACATGAGCACCGTCGGTGGCGTCGAGACCCTGGTCGAGATCATCAACCGCTCCCCGCGGCCGACCGAGCGCTCCATCCTCGAGTGGCTGGACAACACCGACCCGGAGCTGGCCGACCAGGTCCGCTCGCAGATGTTCGTCTTCGAGGACATCGTCACCATCGACGACCGCTCGCTGCAGCTGGTGCTGCGCGAGGTCGAGGCCAACGACCTGGCGACCGCGCTCAAGGGCGTGCGCCCCGACGTGCGCGACAAGGTGGTCCGGAACCTCTCCGAGCGTGCCGCGGAGAACCTCGCCGAGGAGATCGAGCTGCTCGGCCCGGTCCGCACGCGGACGGTCGAGGAGGCCCAGGGCAAGGTCGTCAGCGTCATCCGCACGCTCGAGGAGCAGGGCGCGCTGACCATCTCGCGTGGGGGCGACGATGAGTTCGTCGCCTGACGACGGCCGATCGGCGAGGAGACCGCCCGACGCCGCCCCCCGGCGGGTGTCCGCGCTGCTGCGCGGCGCGTCCGCCGAGGCGGCGGCGCCCTACCGCGCCGCCGTCCCCGGGCCGCGGGCCGCCGACCAGCCGGTCGTCGAGCGGCGGACGTCGATCCGCCGCGCCGCCGACATGCCGGTGCCGGCCAACCGGCCCTCGTTCCGGCTCGGCGACGTGTACGCCGAGGAGCTGGCCCGGCTGCGCGAGCACGCGCACCGCGAGGGCTACGCGGCCGGGCACGCCGAGGGCCTGGTGGCCGCCGCCGACGTCGTCGCCGAGGCCGAGCGGGCCGCCGAGGCGCGCCTGGCCGAGGTGCAGGCGCGCTGGGAGCGGCGGCTGGTCTCGGCCACCGCGGCGCTCGGCTCGGCCGTCACCCAGCTCGAGCAGGCCACGCTGCCGGTCGCCGAGGACGTCCGCGACTCGGTGATCTCGATCGTGCTCACGCTGGTCGAGGACCTCCTCTGCCGCGAGCTCGCCCTGGCCGCGTCCCCCACGATGGACGCCGTCCGCCGGGCGCTGACGCTGTGCCCGGCCGACGCACCCACCGTCGTCCGGCTGCACCCCGACGACCTCGCCGAGATCCCGGCCGACGCGCTGACCGGGCTGCCCGGCACCGTGCGCGTGGTCGCCGACCCGTCGGTCGAGCGGGCCGGCGCGGTCGCCGAGACCGGTGTCACGCGGGTGGACGCCCAGCTGAGCACGGCGCTCGAGCGCGTGCGCGCGGTGCTCGCCCCGTGACCGGGATGGGGCTGCTCGACCGCGCCCGCGCGGCGGCCCGCCCGCAGCTGACCGGGCAGGTCGTCGGCGCCATGGGGCTCACCCTCAGCGTCGAGGGCGTCGTCGCGGCCGTCGGCGACCTCGTGGAGGTCCACCCCGGTCCGCGCGGGCTGCTGGCCGAGGTGGTCGCGGTCACCCGCGACCGGCTCACCTGCATGCCGCTGGGCGAGCTCTCCGGCGTCCACTCCGGTGCGCCCGTGCGGGCCACCGGCATGCCCCTGCAGGTGCCGGTCGGGGAAGCGCTGCTCGGCCGGGTCCTCGACGGGTTGGGCCGGCCGGTGGACGGCGGCGCCCCGCTGGACGCCGGCCTGGAGTTCGTCGACCTGGCCAGCGAGACGCCGCACGTGCTCTCCCGCAGCCGGGTCGCCGAGCCGCTCACCTTCGGCGTCCGGGCGCTGGACACCCTCGTCCCCTGCGGCAAGGGCCAGCGGCTGGGCATCTTCGCCGGCTCCGGCGTGGGCAAGTCCACGCTGCTGTCCCAGATCACCCGGGGCACCGACGCCGACGTCCGGGTCATCGGTCTCATCGGCGAGCGTGGCCGCGAGGTCAAGGAGTTCCTCGAGGAGAACCTCGGCCCCGAGGGCATGGCCCGCACGGTCGTCGTGGTGGCCACGTCCGACGAGCCCCCGCTGGTGCGGCTCAAAGCGGCGTTCGTCGCCACCCGCATCGCCGAGGGCTTCCGCGACCAGGGCCGCGACGTGCTGCTGCTCATGGACTCGATCACCCGCACCGCCATGGCCCAGCGCGAGGTCGGGCTCTCGGCCGGCGAGCCCCCGGCGACCCGCGGCTACCCGCCGAGCGTCTTCGCGATGATGCCGCGGCTGCTGGAGAAGGCCGGCACCTCGACCACCGGGTCGATCACAGGCCTCTACACGGTGCTGGTCGAGGGTGACGACCACAACGAGCCGATCGCCGACACCGCGCGGTCCATCCTCGACGGCCACATCGTGCTGACCCGCAAGCTGGCCACCACCGGCCACTTCCCCGCCATCGACGTCCTGGAGTCGATCTCCCGGGTCGCCGGCGCGGTCGTGCCGCCGGCGCAGATGGCCGACGCGCGGGAGGTCCGGCGGCTGATGGGTGCGCTGCGCGACGTCAAGGAGCTCATCGAGATCGGCGCCTACCAGGACGGCGCCGACCCCGTGGTCGACCGCGCCCGGCACCTGGCACCGGCGATCGAGTCCTTCCTGCAGCAGTCCACCGGTGAGCTCACCCCGGCCCCCGAGGCGTGGGCCTGGCTGAACCGCATCGTCCGGTCGTGACGCGGCTCGCTGAGCCGCGCCGGGAGGTGGCGTGAAGCACGCGGCCTTCCGGCTCCAGCCGGTCCTCGAGCTGCGCCGCACCCAGGAGCGCACCGCCGCCCTCGCCGCCGCCGAGGCCGCCCGCGCCGCGGCCGACGCCGATTCGCGGGCCACCGCAGCGGAGGCGGCGGTCGGCGCCATCGTCCCGACCGGCACGACCTCCTCGGGCGCCTTCCGCGCCGCGATGGTGCTCGGCCGGGTCGCGGCCGAGGACGCCGCGGCCGCCCGCGCGCTGGCCACCGCCTCCGCCGAGCAGGCCCAGCTGGTCCGTTCCTCCTGGACCGCCGCCGCCCAGCGCACCAAGGGGCTGGAGCGGTTGCGAGAACGACACCTCGAGACGGTGCGGATCGCCGAGCAGGCTGCCGAGGAGAGGAGCGTGGACGACCTCGTCACCGGCCGCTCGAGCCGGCGCACCCCCTCGGGGGAGGCGTCGTGGACGGACTGATCGCCGTGCAGGCCCGGATCAGCGAGATCCAGACCCGCTTCCTCCCGACCGCGCGCACCTCGTCGTCGACGTGGGCCTCGGCCGCCGCCGCGGCGGGGCTGACCGGCACCACCGCCGCGCCGGCCACCGCGACCGCTCCCGCGGGCACCGCCTCGGAGAGCGCCGTCGTCGCCGAGGCCCGCAAGTACCTCGGCGTGCCCTACCAGTGGGGCGGCACCGACCCCGCCACCGGCCTGGACTGCTCGGGCTTCACCCAGCTGGTCTACGGCAACCTCGGCGTCGAGCTGCCCCGCACCTCGTCGCAGCAGGCGACCGCCGGCACCGCGGTGGCCTCGCTGGCCCAGGCCCGTCCGGGTGACCTGGTCTTCTTCGACCACTCCTCCCGGCCGGGGATCGACCACGTGGGCATCTACATCGGCGACGGCAAGATGATCGCCGCCCCGCAGGCCGGCGAGACGGTCAAGGTGCAGGACGTCGGCAGCCCCACGGTCATCCGGCGGGTGCTGCCGGCCCAGTCGGCTCCCGTCGCGAGCGCGGCGACGGGCTCGCTGGCCGGCGTCCCCTACGCGAACCTGTTCACCTCGGCCGGCGCGAAGCACGGCGTCGACCCCGCGCTGCTGGCGGCCGTCGCCTCGCAGGAGTCCGGCTTCGACGCCTCGGCGGTCTCCTCCGCCGGCGCTCGGGGCCTCATGCAGTTCATGCCCGCCACGGCCGCGGGCCTGGGCGTGAACGCCCTCGACCCGGCCTCGGCGGTCGACGGCGCCGCGCGCTACCTGAGCCAGCTCACCGAGCAGTTCGGCTCGACCGAGCTGGCCCTGGCCGCCTACAACGCGGGCCCCGGGACGGTGCGCCGGTACGACGGCATCCCGCCCTACAGCGAGACCCAGAACTACGTCCGCGCCGTGATGAGCAAGGCGGAGAGCTACCGATGACCAGTCCCGTGATGCCGGCCGCGCCGGCGGTCGCACCGGCGACGCCCGCGAGCACCGGCCCGGCGGCCGGTGGCGAGCAGTTCGCCACCGCGCTCGACGACGCCGTCGCCGACGGGCAGGGCCGCACCGGCCGCTCCCCGGCCGGGGAGTCCGAGGCGCCCGACGAGACCGCCCCCGACGCCGCCCCGGCGACGGACGACGTCCCGCCCGAGGACGCCACCGTGACCGCGGCCGGGATGCCCGCGGGCTTGTGGCTGCTCCTGCACGGTGCCGCCGCCACGCCCACGGCGCCCACCGCGGCAACCACCCCGGCTGCGGCGGGCACCCCCGCCGTCGAGGGTGCGCCGGTCGCGGCCGCGGTCGTCCCGGCGCCGGTCGCCACCGCGCCGGTGGCCGCCGCCGGCGTCG
>NZ_JALPKP010000072.1:0-23675 GCF_051383635.1 Geodermatophilus sp. CPCC 205506
GTGCGGATGGGGCCCGGAGCGAACAAGTTCACAGCGTTACGGCGGCCATGGCGAGAGGGAAACGCCCGGTCTCATTCCGAACCCGGAAGCTAAGCCTCTCAGCGCCGATGGTACTGCCCCGGAGACGGGGTGGGAGAGTAGGACGCCGCCGGACAACCATTCACGGAACGGGGGTCAGAGCCTTGTGCTCTGGCCCCCGTTCTCGTGGTTTCCGCATACTTTCAGCACAGTGAGTGCTGCACCAGGCATCGAGGTACGCACAGGACCATGACTTCTCCCCGACGAGGCGCCGGCGGCGCCGGTGGACAGGGCCCCCGCGGTGGCCGGCAGGGCTCCGGACAGGGGCGGCCTCACGGCTCCGGCGGTTTCCGTGGCGGACCCGGCGGTCAGGGGTCGCAGGGGTCCTGGCAGGGACGTCGCTCGTCGGGTGAGCAGTCCGGTGGCGGCGGACGGAGCAGCTGGCAGGACCGCCGTCCCCCGGGTGACCGTCCGCAGCGTCCGGCCGGTGCCCGCGGGGAGTGGCAGGACCGCCGTCCGCAGGGCGACCGCCCGCAACGTCCGGCCGGTGCCCGTAGCGACTGGCAGGACCGCCGTCCGCAGGGTGACCGCCCGCAGCGGCCCGCCGGTGCCCGTAGCGACTGGCAGGACCGTCGCCACCAGGGTGACCGCCCGCAGCGGCCCGCCGGTGCCCGCGGCGACTGGCAGGACCGTCGCCACCAGGGTGACCGCCCGCAGCGGCCCGCCGGTGCCCGCGGCGACTGGCAGGACCGCCGTCCCCAGGGCGACCGCCCGCAGCGCCCCGCTGCTGCGCGCGGCGACTGGCAGGACCGTCGCCACCAGGGCGACCGCCCGCAGCGCCCCGCTGCTGCGCGCGGCGACTGGCAGGACCGCCGTCCCCAGGGCGACCGCCCGCAGCGTCCGGCCGGTGCGCGCGGGGAGTGGCAGGACCGTAGGCCGCAGGGTGACCGGCCGCAGCGCCCGGCCGCTGCGCGCGGGGAGTGGCAGGACCGTAGGCCGCAGGGTGACCGGCCGCAGCGCCCGGCCGCTGCGCGCGGGGAGTGGCAGGACCGTAGGCCGCAGGGTGACCGGCCGCAGCGCCCGGCCGCTGCGCGCGGCGACTGGCAGGACCGCCGTCCCCAGGGCGACCGGCCGCAGCGCCCGGCCGGTGCCCGGAGGGACTGGCAGGAGCGTCCGCAGCGTCCGGCCGCTGCGCGGGGGGAGTGGCAGGACCGCCGTCCGCAGGGCGACCGCCCGCAGCGCCCGGCCGCTGCGCGCGAGGAGTGGCAGGACCGCCGTCCCCAGGGCGACCGGCCGCAGCGCCCGGCCGCTGCGCGCGGCGACTGGCAGGACCGTCGCCCGCAGGGTGACCGGCCGCAGCGCCCGGCCGGTGCCCGGAGGGACTGGCAGGACCGTCCGCAGCGTCCGGCCGGTGCGCGCGGGGAGTGGCAGGACCGTAGGCCGCAGGGTGACCGCCCGCAGCGTCCGGCCGGTGCCCGCGGGGAGTGGCAGGACCGCCGTCCCCAGCGGGCGTCCGGCACGGCCGGTGGCCGGGACTGGCGGGACCGGCGCCCGTCCGACGTCAGTCGGGGCGGGCCGCGCGCCGACCGCACGCCGCCGGCTCCGCCGGGCCCCGAGATCCCGGAGTGGGCCGACGCCGGGGACCTCGACACGACGGTGCGGCAGGCTCTGCGCGGGCTGGAGTCCCGCAACGCCGAACGCGTCGCCCGCCACCTCGTCGCCGCCGGCACGCTGGTCGACGAGCACCCGGAGGAGGCGCTCGCGCACGCCCGCGCCGCCCGCGACCGCGCGTCTCGGATCGCATTGGTCCGTGAGGCCGTCGGCGTCACGGCGTACCACGCAGGTGACTACGCCGAGGCGGCGCGCGAGCTGCGCGCCTACCGGCGGATGAGCGGCGACCACGGTTACCGGGCCGTCCTGGCCGACTGCGAGCGCGCCGTCGGCCGTCCGGAGGTGGCCCTGCGGCTGGTCCGGGAGGCGCTCGACGAACAGCCGGACTCGGCGGAACTGGTGGAGCTGCGCCTGGTCGAAGCCGGCGCGCGTCAGGACCTCGGTGAGGTCCCGGCTGCCCGGCTCGTGCTCGAGGCGGCGCTCGGCGGGCGGCCGACGCCGGACTCCGTCGACCTGACCGACCCCGGCGTGCTGCGTCTGGCCGGGGCCTACGCCGACCTGCTGGCGGCGGACGACGACCAGGCGCTGGCAGAGGAGTGGCTCGCCGCGGTGACGGCTCACGCCCCGGAGGAGGCCGACGTCGAGTTCTCCGAGGAGGAGGTCCCGATCGAGGACGAGGTGCTGGCCGAGGACGAGGTGCTGGCCGAGGACGGCCTCCCGGCCGAGGGGGATGTCCCGGCCGAGGACGTGTCGACCCCGGCGGCGGTCCCGCCCACCGGCGAGCTCGGGGAGGACACCGACGAGGAGCTCGACCTCGACGACGACATCGAGGCCGAGGTCGCCGAGTTGCTCGGTGAGATCGACCCGCCCGAGGACGACCGCAAGCACTGACCGGCGGCACTTCCCGGTGTGCCATCCACACGCCCGGCCGCGGTCCACAGACCGCGGCCGGGCCTGGTTGTGCCCCGGACCGGCGGCGAGGCTGCCGTCATGAGCGTGGCAGTCATCGACCGGAACGACGTGGTGCTCCGCGGGCGGATGTCCGCTCCCGCGGAGCTGCGCACCCTCCCGAGTGGCGACACCCTCGTCACCTTCCGTCTGGTGGTGCGCCGGCCCGAACCACGGGTGCGGGGACAGTCGGTCGACGTGCTCACGTGCATCAGCTACGACCGCGCACTGCAGCGGCGGATCGCTGCTTGGGAGGCCGGCGACGTCGTGGAGGTGGAGGGCGCCCTGCAGCGCAGGTTCTGGCGGACGCCGACCGGCACGGCCTCGGTGTGCGAGGTGAACTGCCGCCGCGGCCGCAAGGTGCCCCGCTCGTCGGGCGGGACGGCGGTCGCGTCGGCGTGACCGGCCGGTCAGTTCGCGTGGGGCCGCAGCACCAGGCCGGTGCGGGGCTTCGGGACGAACAGCGTCGACTTGCGGGGCATGCGGGCCCCGTCCCGGGCGACGGCTGCGACGTCCACCGGGGACGGAGCGCGCAGCAGGACGGCGACACCGCGCCGAGCGGTGGCGCCCGCGAGAGCCTGCTCGACGGAGTGCGCGACGACGACCGACTCCGGGTCGTCGCTGCGGCCCCACAGCCGCTGGAACAGGCCGTGGTGGGCGAGCACCACGTCGAGCCGGCGCCACGCCGCGGGCGCCTCCGCCGGCACGGCCGCGACCACGTCCGCCGAGGGGTGCCGAAGCACGGCCAGCCGCCGTCCGTCGCTGACGAGGAAGCCGGACTCCTCGGGATCGGTGAGCCAGCGGTGGGCCGCCGCCGTCAGGCCCGCCTCGCCGCTGCCGAGGCCGCCCAGCTCGGTGACCGCGAAGCCTGGGGCGGCCGCCGCCAGGGCCTCGTCGAAGAGCAGGTCGGGGACCACCCGGTGGATCGGCTGGACGTGCAGCCCGCCCAGGCCCATCGGGGTGACCAGGGCCAGGATCGCGTGCTCGCCGGGACGGGCGGCGGCGTGAGCGCGCGCCGCGGCGAAGCGGTGGTGGCCGTCGGCGATGACCGAGCCGGTGCGTGCCAGCGCGGCAGTGACCCGGCCGACCAGCCCCGGCTCGGTCACCCGCCACAGGCTGTGCCGCACGCCGTCGGCATCGCTGACCACCAGGGTCGGCTCGCCCTCTCGGCCGGCGGCCGTGAGTTCCGGCACCTCGGTGTCGGGGTCGTGGGCGAGCAGGATGGGTTCGAGGTCGGTGTCGGTCGCGGCGAGCAGGGCGCGCCGGCCCTCCACGGCGACCGGATAGGTGTCCTCGTGGGGCAGCACGGCGCGGGAGCCCGCCGCCGGCAGGGAGACGGCGGCCAGCCAGCCCACCGTGGCCGGGTCCCCGTCGGGCGGGGCCATCTCGTAGACCCACAGGGCCGGCTCGGGATCCCGCTCCAGCACGCCGGCGACCTCCCACTCGCGGAGGGTCCGGGCGGCCTGTTCGACGGAGTACTGCAGCGTCTCGTCCCCGGGGGCGCCGGGCGGCAGCACGACGCGGGGCAGGATGAGGCGGACGATGTTGTACGGGTCGGCTGCGGCCAAGCGGTCCCGGCCCTCCGGGGTCACCAGGTCGTAGGCTGGCGAGCTGACCCGGGCCAGGTGCTCGGGATCTCGTTGCCGGTAGGTCAGGGCGCGGAAGGGCCGGACCTCGAGCCCGGTCGCTGCAGGGTCCGGGGAGTCCGACGACGAGGGCACGACGGGAATCGTAGGAGCGTCCCGCTCCGGTCCGCCCTCGCGGCCGGTCCGGGCGCGCAGCCGGTGACGTGTCCACGGACCGGCGGGCGGCGGACGGAGGGGGCGGCGGTGTCGGACACGGGGGCTCCCGAAGGGGACGTCTACGAGTGGTACCAGCGCGGGCTGCAGTTGCTGGCCAATCGTGATCCCGCGGCGGCAGCCACCCTCCTGGCCCGGGCGGCGGAGGCCGAACCAGGCTCGCGCAGCCTGCTCGAGGCACTGGCGCGCGCCCAGTACGACGCCGGCCGCTACCGCGAGGCCATCGGCACCTTCGGCGAGCTGGCCAGCCGCAACCCCACCGACGACTACGCCCAGTTCGGTCTCGGGCTGGCCGCCAGCCGGGCCGGTGAGCTGGAGCTCGCCGCCGAGCACCTCGCCCTCGCGGTGGCGATGCGCCCCGACCTGGGTCACTACTCGCGGGCGCTGCGCGGCGTGCGGGCCCGCCGGACAGGAGAGACCGCGTGACCGCACCGGTGCCCACCCTCGCCTCCGGCTGCGCGCAGCCACCGACCGGGATCTACGACGTCGCCCTGCTCGACCTCGACGGCGTCGTCTACGTCGGCGCTGACGCGGTGCCCGGCGTGCCGGACGCCCTGGCCGCGGCGCGCGCGGCCGGGATGCGGCTGGGCTTCGTCACGAACAACGCCGCCCGGACGCCCGAGGACGTCGCGCAGCACCTCGTCGCCCTCGGGATCGCGGCCGCCGCGGACGACGTGATCACCAGCTCGCAGGCGGCCGCCACGGTCGTCGCCGAGCGGGTCGGTCCTGGCGCGCGCGTGCTGCCGGTCGGTGGGCCCGGCGTCGCCGCGGCACTCGAGGCCGCCGGGCTCACCGTGGTGCGGCGGGCCGAGGACGACCCGGCGGCCGTGGTGCAGGGCTACGGCCGGGACGTGGGCTGGGCCCAGCTGGCCGAGGCCGTGGTGGCCGTGCGCAACGGCGCCGAGCACGTCGCCACGAACACCGATGCCACGATCCCCTCGCCGCGCGGCCCGCTGCCGGGCAACGGCGCGATGGTGGGCGTGGTCAGCACGGTGACGGGCGTCCGGCCGCTGGTGACCGGGAAGCCCGATCCCGCGATGCACGCCGAGTGCGTCCGCCGGACCGGTGCCCGGCGTCCGCTGGTGGTGGGCGACCGGCTCGACACCGACGTCGAGGGCGGCCGGCGGGCCGGGGCCGACAGCCTGCTCGTGTTCACCGGCGTCACCGACCCCGGCGCCCTCCTGGCCGCCGGCCCGCACCAGCGCCCCGACCTGCTCTCACCCGACGCCTCCGGCCTGCTGGACGTCCACCCCGAGGTCGTCGCCGTCGACGGCGGCTGGCACTGCGGCGTCTGGGACGCCCGCCCGCTCGGCGAGGACGGGCACCTGCAGCTGTCCTGCGTCCCGTGCGAGCCGGGGGACGGCGGCGACGGACTCGACGGTCTCCGTGCCCTCTGCGTCGCCCACTGGAGCGCCCACCCGGACGCCGCGGTGCCGGCCCGCGTCCAGGCTGCTGACGACGCCTCCGCGGCCGCGCTGGAGCGCTGGTCCCTGGGGACCACGGGGTGACCGTGGCCCCCGGCGTCGGTCCTGGCGGGCGCCGGTCCCGGCGGGCGGCTGACCGGATGAGTGGCGGTCCGGGCGGTCAGAGCATCTTGCGCAGCCGCAGGAGGTCGCGCAGGCCGGCCTCGAGCTTCACCCGCCCCGACGCCCACGCCGGGCCGAAGGACAGCCGTCCCTCGGTCAGCGCGACGAGGTCGTCGCTGTTCATCGTCAGCCGGATGTCGGCCTTCTCCAGCGACTGGTCCGCGGGCTCGGCCCGGAGCTCGTGCACCGACCCGCGGGCCAGCCGTCCCCGGACGGTCTGCTTCTGGTCGGGGATGTGGCACGAGAGGCTCCGGTCCAGCCCCTGCGCCGCCGGGTTGGCCGCGAGGTCGCCGAGGATGCCCTTGAGGGCGGTCATGCACTGCTCCATCGTCGCCACGCGAGCACGCCTCCACGGAGAGTTGGGATCTGGCGGGCGAACGCTATCCCCGGTCGGGGACCCGTGCTCGTCGTCCCCGGCCGGTAGCCTCGCCAGCCGGGACCCCTCCCCGGCCGGCGCGCCGTCCCGCGACGCCGGCCACCCCGCCGGCGCGGCAGCACGCCGCGGCCACGACTCCCGAGAGGCGCGCCATGACCGAGCCGAGCCGACCGCGACCGGTCCCGGGCCCACCCCGCCCCGGCCCGCGTCCGACCGGCGATCCGGCTCCGGTTCCCGGTCCGCTTCCGGGTTCGGCTCCGGTTCCCGGCCCGGCTGCGGCCCACGGCCCTGCTCCGCTGCCGGCGGGCGAGCCCGCGGTGTCGGCGGCGGACGACGGGACGGACGCCCCGGCCTTGTTGGCGGACCTGGCGCACCGACCCGTGTCCGAGCACGTCGCCGTCTACGAGGACGAGTACGCCCGGCTGCAGCGCGAGCTCGGCACGATCGACCGGCTCTGATGGTCCGCCGCAGTCGGCTCGACGCTGAGCTCGTGCGGCGGGGACTGGCCCGCTCCCGCGAGCACGCCGTCGCCCTGATCAACGAGGGGCGGGTCGCGGTGTCCGGCCGGGCCGCGACCAAGCCCGCGACCGGTGTCGACCCCAACACCCCGGTCGTCGTCCGCACCGACCCCGACGAGCCCAGCTGGGTCTCCCGTGGTGCGCACAAGCTGATCGGCGCGCTCGATGCCTTCCCGGTGCCGGTGGACGGCCGGCGCGCGCTGGACGCCGGGGCCTCCACCGGGGGGTTCACCGAGGTGCTGCTGTCGCGCGGGGCCCGGGAGGTCGTCGCCGTCGACGTGGGGTACGGCGAGCTGGCCTGGTCGCTGCGGACCGACGAGCGGGTGACCGTGTGGGAGCGCACCAACGTGCGGACTCTCACGCCGGAGCAGATCGGCGGCCCGGTCGACCTGGTCGTGGCCGACCTGTCTTTCATCTCGCTGCGGCTGGTGCTCCCGGCGCTCACCGGGTGCGCGACCGACTCCGCCGACCTGCTGCCCATGGTCAAGCCGCAGTTCGAGGTCGGCCGCGACCGCCTGGGGGCCGGGGGAGTGGTGCGCGACCCCGCGCACCGGCAGGACGCGGTCCTCGACGTCGCCCGCGCGGCCGCCGACCTCGGCTGGGGGACCGCCGGCGTGGTCGCCAGCCCGCTGCCCGGCCCGGCGGGCAACGTGGAGTTCTTCCTGTGGTTGCGCCGGGACGCCGGACCGCCGCGCGAGGAGGACGTGCGCCGCGCCGTCGAGGAAGGACCATCGTGAACCAGACCGGGACCGAGGAGGAGCAGTGACCGAGCTCGCGAGGTCGTGCAGGGACACGTCACTGCCCGGCCGGCGGCCGACCGGTGCCGGCGAGGAGGAAGCGTGACAGAGGTCAGCCCCGCGCTGTGGGCACCGAGCGGCAGCCGGCACGTGCTTCTCACCGTGCACACCGGCCGGGAGGACGTCGTCGAGCTGGCCCGCAGCTCCGCCGCGCGGCTGGCGAAGGCCGGCATCACCGTCCGGCTGCTCGAGGAGGAGGCACCCGACCTCGGCATCGAAGGCGCGCAGGTCGTCCCCGCCGACGCCGAGGCCGCCCGCGGAGCCGAGATCGTCATGGTGTTCGGCGGCGACGGGACGTTCCTGCGGGCCGCGGAGCTGGCCCGGTACAGCAACGCCGCGCTCATGGGGGTCAATCTCGGCCGGGTCGGGTTCCTCGCCGAGACCGAGCCGGAGGCGGTCGAGGAGACGCTCACCGCGATCGAGCAGTGCGAGTACTCGGTGGAGAAGCGGCTGGCGATCGAGGTCGACGTCCTCGACGCCACCGGTGCGGTCGTCGGGGGCACGTGGGCCCTGAACGAGGCCTCGGTGGAGAAGATGGAGCGCTCGCGAGTGCTCGACGTCGTCCTCGCCATCGACGGGCGCCCGCTGACCAGCTTCGGCTGTGACGGCATCCTGTTCTCCACGCCGACCGGGTCCACTGCCTACGCGTTCTCCGCCGGCGGTCCGGTCGTCTGGCCCGACGTCGAGGCGATGCTCGTCGTCCCGTCGAACGCGCACGCCCTGTTCTCCCGGCCGCTGGTGACCTCGCCCGACTCGGTGCTCACCGTGGCCATCCCGGCCGACGGCAACCAGGCGCGGGTCTCCGCCGACGGGCGGCGCGCGCTGGAGGTCCCCGCCGGCGGCCGCGTCGACGTGCGCCGGGCCGCCCGGCCGGTGCGCATCGCGCGGGTGCACAAGGCCACGTTCGGCGACCGGCTGGTGGCCAAGTTCGGGCTGCCCGTGCGCGGCTTCCGGGACGCCCGCACGCACGACCCCGGCCACGAGCTGATCCCCACGCGCAACGTGCTGACCCGCGGCATCGTCGTGGGCGACATCGGGAAGGAGAGCCGCGGTGGCGGCACGGACGACGACGCGTGAGCCGCGGCGGCCCGCGCCGCCCGCACCTCCGGTCGAGCCGGCCGCGGCCGCCCGCCCGCCGGAGGCCGGCCGGCTGGGCCGGCTGACCGAGCTGCGCATCCGCGGGCTCGGAGCGATCGACGACGTCACCCTGGAGCTCGGCAACGGCCTCACCGTGGTCACCGGCGAGACCGGCGCCGGCAAGACGATGGTCGTCACCGGCCTGACGCTGCTCTTCGGTGGCCGCGCCGACCCCGGCCGGGTGCGGGCCGGCGGCCGGGCCGGCGTCGAGGGGCGGCTGGCCCTCCCGGCGGACTCCCCGGTGTGGGAGCGGGCCGCCGATGCCGGCGCCGACCCGGACGACGACGGGTCGCTGATCCTGGCCCGCACGGTGAGTGCCGAGGGGCGGTCGCGGGCGCACCTCGGTGGGCGCAGCGTGCCCGTCGGCGTGGTGGCCGAGCTCGCCGAGGGGCTGCTGGCGGTGCACGGTCAGAGCGACCAGCTGCGGCTGTCCCGCCCGGCCGAGCAGCGCCGTGCGCTGGACCGCTACGCGGGCCCGGCCCACCTGGAGCTGCTCGACCGGTACCGCGAGGCGTACGCCCGCTGGCGCGAGCTCGCCGCCGACCTCGAGCGGCGCCGCGGGCAGGCCCGCGAGCTGGCCCAGGCCGCCGACGTGCTGCGCCACGGGCTGGAGGAGATCGAGGCCGTGGCCCCGCAGCCGGGGGAGGACGCCGAGCTCGACGCGCAGGCCCGGCGGCTCAGCGACGCCGACGCGCTCCGGGCGGCCGCCGACGAGGCGCGCGTGGCGCTCGTCGGCGACGTCACCGGCGACCTCGGCGGCGACGACCTCCCGCAGGACGCCGGCGCGGCCCTGGCCATCGCCGAGCGCGCGCTGGCGGCCTCCGACGACCCGACGCTGGTCCTCCTGGCCCAGGACCTCGCCGACGCCGTGGCCGTGGTGTCCGACGTCGCCGGCCAACTCGCCGGCTACGTGGCCGACCTGGACGCCGACCCGGCCCGCCTCGCCGAGGTGCTGGACCGGCGGGCGGCGATCACGGCACTGGTACGCAAGTACGCCGACCCGGGGGAGGGGGCGAACGGGGTGCTGGCGTGGGCGGAGGACGCCGGCAGCCGGCTGGCGGAGCTCGACGTCTCCGACGAGGCGCTGGCGGAGCTCGAGGCCGCCCGGGACACCGCCCGTGCCGAGGTCGACGACCTCGGCGCCCAGGTCTCGGCCGGGCGGCGGGCGGCCGCCGACGGCTTCGCCGCCGAGGTCGGCCGCGAACTGGCCGGACTGGCGATGAAGAGCGCCCGCGTCTCCTTCGCGGTCGACAGCGATCCCGGCTCCCCGGGGCCCGAGGGCGTCGACGAGGTGGCGCTGCTCCTGGCCGCACATCCCGGCGCCCCGACCCGGCCGGTGCACAAGGGCGCCTCCGGCGGTGAGCTCTCCCGCGTGATGCTGGCCATCGAGGTCGTCTTCGCCGGCGCCGACCCGGTGCCGGTCATGGTGTTCGACGAGGTGGACGCCGGCGTGGGCGGCCAGGCCGCCGGCGAGATCGGCCGCCGGCTCGCCCGCCTGGCCCGCGACCACCAGGTCGTCGTGGTCACCCACCTGGCGCAGGTCGCGGCGTTCGCCGACACCCACCTGGTCGTCGACAAGTCGCCGGACACCGGCGCCGGCGTCACCGCCACCGACATCCGCGCCGTCGACGGTGAGGACCGGGTGCGCGAGCTGGCGCGGATGCTCTCCGGGCTGGCCGACAGCGACACCGGCCAGGCACACGCCCGCGAGCTGTTGGCCGTGGCGGCCACCGCCCGTGCGGCCGCCTGAGCACGCCGCCCGGCCCGTGCGGGGCACGCGAGGACGCCCGACCGGGTGACCCCAGGAGTGACGGCGCGACGACGGGGGTAGGTATCGGTCGTGCGCAATCCAAATCCGGTCACCGTCGACCGCCTGCCCACCGCTGTCCCGGCCCCCGGCTCTGCCCGGTGAGCTGCTTCTCCTCCGCCGACGAGTCGGCGCACTACGGGTTCTCCGTCTGCATGCTGCTGCAGCAGTACCGCGACCAGCTGCGCTGGGCCGAGGAGGGGGTCGTCGAGCTGGGCACCGGTGACGCCACGGCGATCGCCGACGTCGTCGCCGGCCTGCCGGAGCTGCGGGTGCGCAGCTTCGACATCAGTGCCTCGTCGGTCGCGCAGGCCCGCCGCAACATCGCCGCCCGCGGCGTCGCCGACCGCTACACCGTGGAGCTCGGCGACTTCTTCGACAGCGCGGACTCCGCCGGCGGGCCGCCGGTGTCGACGGTGATCGCCAACCCGCCCTACATCCCGGCGCCGGACCGCGACATCCTCATGCCCGAGCTGTGGGGCGGCGTCCACGGCAACGACCTGGTCCTGCAGCTGCTCAAGGCCGGGTACGGCAACGTCGTCTGCGCGGTGCCCAGCTACTCCGACCCGGTCAGCACCGTCCGGGTGGCCACCGACCTGGGCTACCGGGTCGCCAACTTCCTCGCCATGGGCCTGGACTACGGCCCGTACAGCTCCGAACCCAAGGTGCGCGAGCACATCCGGCGGATGTGCGCCGAGGGCCGCGGCTGGTCCGGCGACGCCGAGTACATGGTCGCCGTCGCCCTGTTCACACAGGACCCGGACATCCCCGGCGACCGCTCCGGCCAGCTGCTCCGCGCGCTGCAGCTGGAGTGCTGACGCGCCGTCACCGCCGCTTGGCGTACCCGGCCAGCCCGAACTGCAGCAGGGCCAGGCCGCGCTCGCCCTGGGCCCGGAGCTCGGCCGACAGCTCCGGACCGGTGACCCCGGCCAGCACCCGGTCGCGGGCCAGCTCGAGCAGCGCCGCGTAGAGCCCGAGCACCGAGTGGGCGGCCAGCCACGGCGCCAGCTCACCGGGCTGCGGCCGGGTCTCCTCCGCGATCAGCTCGGCGAGAGCCACGGTCAGCTCGCCGATGATCTCCCGCTCGCGGACCTGCAGCGTGCGGCTGCCGCGGATCACCTGGGCCATCTCGGCCACACCGGCGGCCGCCTCGGGGGCGCCCAGCCCGCTCATGGCCCGGACGACGAAGGTGCCGGCCGCCGCGGTCACCGACTCCCCGGCCGGCCGCGAGCGGACCGCGCCCAGCAGCGCCGCCCGCATCGGCGGATCGGCCTCGAAGACCAGCCCCTCCTTGACCGGGAAGTGGTTGAACACCGTCTTCTCGACGACGCCCGCGCGCTGGGCGATCTCCACCACGCTCACCGCGTCGAAGCCGCGCTCGGCGAACAGCTCGGCGGCGGCGTCGACGATGGTCGCGCGGGTCTGCTGCCGGCGGCGTTCCCGCAGACCCGGACCGCGCAGCCCCCGCCGGCTCCTGCGCCCCCGGCCGGCGGCCTCGGCCGATCCGTCGGGTGCGGCCGCCGCCGCTGGGGTGCCGGCGGCGGGTGCGGCGCCCGGCAGCGGAGGTGGCGGAGGTGTCTCGAGGGGCACGACGTCCTCATCAGTGACGGAAACCACCTCGTCGTCCGGAGCCTCCGCCGGGTGCGGCACATCGGGCGCGCCCACCTGGAGGATCTCGTCTCGGTCCGTACCACCGACCACATGCGCCCCTCGTGTCACCCGCGCAACGCTAGACAGCACGTCGGCGGCACCTGGCGGGGTCCTGGTGCACGTCACGCCCGGCGTGTCGGCTTGCCCGTCGTGTCGAACACGGTCCGTGAGCGGGGCGTCGCGCGTGCGCGTCGGACGGCGGCGCGTCGGAGCGGTCGTGGGAGGGTGTAGGCCATGCGCATCGGCTCCCTCCGCCGCGGCCGGGCCCCGGAGACGGCACCCGGCGTGACCGGCACCGTGCGCCTCGACCGCCGCACGAAGAACCTCACCAAGCGCCTGCGCCCCGGCGACATCGCCGTCATCGACCACGTCGACATCGACCGGGTCAGCGCCGACTCGCTGGTGGCCTGCCGGGTCGCCGGCGTCGTGAACGCCTCCGCCAGCATCTCCGGCCGCTATCCCAACCTCGGCCCGGAGATCCTCACCAACGCCGGCATCCCGCTCGTCGACAACGTCGGCAAGGAGGTGCTCTCCGCGGTCAAGGAGGGGGCCTGGGTGCGCCTCGACGGCGACACGTTGTACCTGGAGGACGGCACCGTCCTCGCCAAGGGCACCGAGCAGACGCCGGAGGTGATCGCCGAGGCGATGGCCGAGGCCAAGGCCGGGCTCTCGGTCCAGTTGGAGGCGTTCGCCACCAACACCATGGAGTACATGAAGCGCGAGCGCGCGCTGCTGCTCGACGGCGTGGGCGTGCCGGACGTCGCCACCGCGATCGAGGGCCGGCACGTGCTGGTCGTCGTCCGCGGCTACGACTACAAGGAGGACCTGCAGGCGCTGCGGTCCTACATCCGGGACTACCGGCCGGTGCTCATCGGTGTCGACGGCGGCGCCGACGCGCTCAAGGAGGCCGGCTACCAGCCCGACATGATCATCGGCGACATGGACTCGGTGAGCGACGACGTCCTGCGCTGTGGCGCCGAGGTCGTCGTGCACGCCTACGCCGACGGTCGCGCGCCCGGCCTGGCCCGCGTCCAGGACCTCGGCGTCGACGCCATCACCTTCCCGGCCGCGGCCACCAGCGAGGACATCGCGATGCTGCTGGCCGACGAGAAGGGCGCCACGCTCATCGTCGCCGTCGGCACCCACGCCACGCTCGTCGAGTTCCTCGACAAGGGACGCGGCGGGATGGCCTCGACCTTCCTCACCCGGCTGCGCCTGGGCGGCAAGCTCGTCGACGCCAAGGGCGTCAGCCGGCTCTACCGCAGCCGCATCTCGACCACGACCCTCGTCGTCCTCGTCCTCGCCGCCTTCATCGCCATCGGCTCGACCCTCGCGGTGTCGACGGCCGGCCGGGTCTACCTCGACCTGCTGCTCGACCAATGGAACAGCTTCGTGTTCTGGCTGGAGAACCTCTTCACGTGATCGACTTCCGCTACCACCTGGTCTCGCTGATCGCGGTGTTCCTGGCCGTGGCGCTCGGCATCGTCATCGGCACCACCCAGCTCAACGGGCCGATCCTGGCCGACCTGGAGAACCAGGTCACCGACCTGGAGCAGGACAAGCGGTCGCTGGAGGACCAGACCCAGACCCTGCAGGCCCGGCTGAACACCAGCGACGCCTTCGAGGAGGCCGTCGCGCCCACCCTCGTCGCCGGCAGCCTGACCCAGCGCAGCGTCGTCATCATCGTCGCGGGCGACGACGTGGCGACCGATACCGTCGAGGAGATCAGCACGCTCGTCGGCGCGGCCGGCGGCACCGTGACCGGCACGGTCGCGTTGCAGCCGGAGTACAGCGACCCGGCCACCGCCGCCAGCCTGCAGAGCTACGTCACCGGGTCGGGCCTGCCGCCGGGGCTCACCCTGCCGGAGACCGACGACACGGGGCAGCTGGTCGGCGCCCTGCTGGCCCAGGTGCTCATGCGCCCGACCGGCATCAGCGTCCCCGCCCCGGACACCGCCGGGCTGTCCTCGGTGCTGGCCGGTCTGTCCGCGCTCGAGGTGCTCACCGTCGAGTCGGCGTCGGTCACCCCGGCCGACTACGCGGTGCTGCTGACCGCGGGCGCGTTCACCGACGAGGCCGAGGAGCGCACCGACACCCTGGTCGACCTGACCGTGGCGCTGGACGCCGCCGGCTCCGGTGCCGTGGTCGCCGGCGACGACGCCGCGGCCGCCGAGGCCGGTCTCATCGGCGTCATCCGCGCCGACCCCGAGACCTCCGCCGCGGTCTCGACCGTCGACAACGTCGGCTCGTCGTCCGGCCGGATCAGCACCGTCCTGGCCCTCGGCCGGGAGAGCGAGGGCACGTCGGGCAAGTACGGCACCGGCGAGGACACCCAGCCGGTGCCGCCGGTGCCGGCCGCCACCCCGTGACCCGGCCGGCGGACGCCGGCGCCCGACGCCGGGCGCTGCTGGCGCTCGGCGGCGCGGCCGCGGCACGGCTGGGCCTGGCCGCGGCGGCAGAGCTCTCTGCCCGGCCGGCCGGCGCGCCATGGCGGCGGACCAACTACGCCGGCCGCCCGGTCACCCTCCTCGGCGGCCCGGCGCTGGCCGTCGCCGCGACGGCCACCGCGGCCGCCGGGGCACCGGCCGGCAGCCGGCTGGCCGCCGCGCTGGCCGGCGGCGTCTCCGGGCTGGTCGGCGGCTACGACGACCTCGCCGGTGCGCGGCCGGAGCAGGCCCGGGACAAGGGCCTGGCGGGCCACCTGCGCGCGCTGCGCGCCGGGCGGGTCTCCGCGGGCGCGGTCAAGGTCGCCGGCATCGGTGCGGCGGCGGCCGGCACGGCGCTGCTCTCGGCGGGTGGGCGCGGTGCACGAGACACCCGCGGCGCGGGCGCGCTCGTGGACGGCGTCCTGACCGCCGGCCTCGTCGCCGGCACCGCCAACCTGGTCAACCTGCTGGACCTGCGGCCCGGACGCGCGGCCAAGGCCACCGCGCTGCTCGCGGGCAGCACCCTGGGCGGCCCGGCCGGGACCCTCGTGGCCGGCCCGCTGGGCGCCACCCTCGCCGTCCTGCCCGCGGACCTCGGCGAGCGGGTCATGCTCGGCGACGCCGGGGCGAACGCGGTCGGCGCGCTGCTCGGTCTCCGGCTGGCGCAGCTCACCGGCCGCCCGATCCGTACCGGGCTGCTGGCGGCGGTCGTCGCGCTCACCCTGGCCAGCGAGAAGGTGAGCTTCACGAAGGTCATCGAGGCGACGCCGGGGCTGCGCGAACTGGACCGGCTCGGCCGCCTCCCGGCATGACCCGGCGGCAGGTCGTCTCCGGGGTCGCCGGCGCCGCAGCGCTGATCGCCGTCCTCACCGTGCTGGCCCGGCTGGCCGGGTTCGGTCGCACGCTGGTGTTCACCAACGCCGTCGGCGCCGAGAGCACCGGGGACACCTACCTGGCGGCCAACAACGTCCCCAACATCGTCTTCGAGGTCGTCGCCGGCGGGGCGCTGGCCGGCCTGGTCGTGCCCATGCTCGCCGGCGGCATCGCCGTCGGCGACAGCGACCAGGTCCGGCGGACCGCGTCGGCCCTCCTGGGCTGGGCCCTGCTCGTCCTGACCCCGCTGGCGCTGCTGCTCGCCGTCCTCGCCGAGCCGATCGCCGGGCTGCTGCTGGGCACCGACGACGCCGCGCAGGTCGACCTGGCCGCCCGCTTCCTGCTGGTGTTCGCGCCGCAGGTGCTGCTGTACGGCCTGGGCATCGTGTTGGCCGGCGTCCTGCAGGCGCACCGCCGCTTCGCCGCCCCGGCCCTGGCGCCGCTGCTGTCCAGCGTCGTGGTGGCCGGCGCCTACCTGCTCTTCGCCGGGCTGGGCGGCGGACGCACTGTGGAGGACCTCTCGACCCCCGCCGAGCTGGTCCTCTCCGTGGGGACGACGCTCGGCGTGGCCGCCCTGACGCTGAGCCTGCTCCTGCCCGTCCGGCGCCTCGGGCTGGGGCTGCGGCCGGCGCTGCGCTTCCCGGTGGGCGCGGCCCCGCGGGTGCGGCGCCTGGCGGTCGCCGGCGTCCTGACCCTCGCGGGGCAGCAGCTGGTCGCCGTGGTGGCCATCCGGCTGGCCAACGCCGGCGCTCCCGACGGCACGCAGGTCGTCTACATCGCCGGGCTGACGCTCTTCCTGGTGCCGTGGGCGGCGCTGGCCGTCCCGCTGGCGACGTCGGCCTACCCGGGGCTGGCCGAGCGGGCCGAGACCGGCGACGAGCCGGGCTTCCGCCGCGCCCTGGCCCCGGCCGCGGTCCTCGTGGTGGTCGGTTCGCTCACCGCGGCGGCGGTGCTGGTAGCGGTGGCCGGGCCCATGGCGCGGGTGTTCCTGGCCGGGGCGCCGCCGGCCACGGTGGCGGCGCTGCGGGACACGATCATCGCCTTCGCCCCCGGCCTGGCCGGCTACGGCCTGGTCGCCCTGCTGACCCGGGCGCTCTACGCCCGCGGGCTGTGGAAGGCCCCGACGGTGTGCGTACTGGGCGGCTGGCTGCTCGCCGTCGCGGCCGACCTCGTCCTCGCCGGCGTGCTACCGGCCGCCGACCGCGGCGCGGCCCTGGCCGCCGGGCACAGCCTCGGGGTGACCGTGGCCGGTCTCGGCCTGCTGGCGGTCGTGGCGCGGGTCGTGGGCCCGGCCGGGCTGGCCGGCGTCGCGCGGGCCGGGTTGCCGGCCCTGGTCGCCGCGGTGCTCGCCGCGGGGGCGGGGCTGCTGGTCGCCGGCGCGCTCGGTGCCGACCCGGTACCCCATGGCGCGCTGCTGTCCGTCGTCGGGGCCGGCGTGCTCGCCGCGGCGACCGCACTGGCCGTCGTCGCGGCGGTCATGATGGGAACTGCACGCGGCGCTCTGGAGGCGGCCGCGCGCGGACTGCGATCGGGCGACCGTCAGGAGGTGCACGGTGGCTGAGCGGCTCCCGCTGCAGGGCCGCCGGGTGACCGAGGTGCTGGCCACCAGCACCGGTGGGGTCGGCACGCACGTGCGCTCGGTCCTGCCGGCGCTGCTGGCCGCCGGCGCCGACGCGCGCGTCGCCGGGCCGGCGGCGACCGAGGACCTGTTCACCTTCACCGCGACCGGAGCGGCGTTCGACCCCGTCGAGATCTCCGCCGGCATGGCGCCGGCCGCCGACGCCCGAGCGGTCGCCGCGCTGCGCCGCGCGACCGCCGGGTCCGACCTGGTGCACGCGCACGGGCTGCGCGCCGGGCTGGTCGCCGCCGCCGCCCGGCGGCTCGGCCGGGCGCGGTCCCGGCCCCTGGTGCTCACCCTGCACAACGCCCTGCCCGAGGGCGGCGGCGCGCTGCGCCGGGTGCTCCGGCTGGCCGAGCGGGCCACCATCCGCGGCGCCGACGTGGTGCTCGCCGCCTCCGGCGACCTCGCCGAGAACGCCTGGCGGCAGGGCGCCCGCGACGTCCGGGTCGCGCCGGTCTCCGCCCCGCCGCTGCCGCCGCCCGGTCGGACCGCCGCCGACGTGCGCGCGGAGCTGGGCGTGGCCGAGGGCCGGCCGCTGGTGGTCGCGGTGGGCCGGCTGCACCCGCAGAAGGGCTACGACGTCCTGCTCGACGCGGCCCGCCGCTGGACCGGCGACCCGCGGCTGCCCGTGCCGCCGCTGGTCGCCGTCGCCGGGGACGGACCGCTGCACGACGAGCTCGCCCGCCGCATCGCCGACGAGCAGCTCCCGGTCCGCCTGCTCGGGCGGCGCAGCGAGGTCGCCGACCTGCTCGCCGCCGCCGACCTGTGCGTGCTGCCCTCCCGCTGGGAGGCCCGCTCGCTGACCGCCCAGGAGGCGCTGCGCTCGGGCACGCCGCTGGTCGCCACCCGCACCGGGGGCCTGCCCGAGCTGCTCGGGGACGGCGCCGAGCTGGTGCCCGTGGGCGACGCCGCGGCGCTGGCCGAGGCCGTCACCGCCCTGCTCGCCGACCCAGGACGGGCGCGCCGGCTGGCCGAGGCCGGGACCCGCCGGGCGGCGGAGTGGCCCGACGAGGCCGCCACGGCCCGCCAGCTCGTCGCCGTCTACCGGGAAGTGCTGGGACCGCCGGGGGCCGGCGTCCCGTGACCGCGCTGACCCGGGCCGGGGCCCTGCTGCTCGCCCTCCTCGCCGTGCTCGTCGTCGGCGGGGGGACTGCGGGCGCCGCGCCGGCCGGGGACTCGACCGCCGACCGGGTCGTCGTCGTCGGCGTCCCCGGCCTGGTGTGGAGCGACCTGGACCCGGAGGCGACGCCGAGCCTGTGGGCGCTGGCCGAACGCTCGCCGATCGGCGCGGTGTCGGTGCGGGCCGCCCGGTCCACCAGCTGCCTGCTCGACGGCTGGGCGACGCTCGGCGCCGGCAACCGGGCCCGCTTCCCGGCACCGGACGAGTCGGTCCCACCCGTGCCGCTGCCCACCGTGCCGCTGCCCGGGGAGGCGCCGGGCACCGGGGACGACGGGACCGACGGCACCCCCGCGGACGACGCGGTCCCCGAGGACCAGGCGCCGGCGGTCCCGCCGGCCACCCCCTCGCTGTCGCACTGCGGCCTGCAGGAGCGGCTGGCCACCGCGGGGCTCGCCGATCCCCGGTCGGCGGTCGCGGCGGTGGCGGCCGACCCCGGCACGGCCCGCTTCGGCGCCGAACCCGCCGCGCTCGGCCGCGCGGTCGGCTGCGCCACGGTCGTGGGCCGCGCCCCGGCCCTGGCCGTCGCGGCCGACGGCGTCGCGCTCGGCTCGCACGAGCGGCTGCCCACCGACCCCGGCCTGGTGGAGGAGCTGCTCGCCGGCTGCCCGCTGACCCTGGTGTCCCTCGACGCGCTGCTGGACGCCGGCGAGCCGGCCCTGGAGGGCAGCGAGACCGGCACGGAGCCGCAGCCGCGGGCCACCGCGCTGGCCGCCATCGACGACGCCGTCGGCCGGCTGGTCGCCGCGGTCGACGCTGCGCCGGGGGAGACGCTGCTGCTCCTGCAGGGCGTCTCCGAGGTGGGCGACGGTCGCCCGCAGCTGCACGTCGGCATCGCCTCCGGGCCGGGCTTCGCCGACGCCGGCTGGCTGACGTCGGCGAGCACCGGCCGGGCTCCGTACAGCCAGCTCATCGACGTCGCCCCGACGGCGCTGGCCGCCCTGGGCCTCGAGCGGCCGGCGTCGATGAACGGGCAGGCACTGCGGGTGGCCGGCGACCGGCCGGCACTGGCCGAGGCGGTCGAGGTCCTGGACCGGGCCAACACCGGCGCGAGCGTGCACTACCGGAGCACCAGCACGTTCTTCTGGGGGCTGGTGCTGGTCGCGGCGGCGGTCGTCGGCGTCGGGCTGATGGTGGCCGGCGGACGGCGCCGGGACAGCGCCCCGCGGCCGGCCGGGGAGCGGCTGCGCGGCGTGCTGCGGCCGGTGGCCCTGGGGGCCGCGGCGCTGCCCGTCGCCACCTACCTGGCCGGGCTGCTGCCCTGGGAGCGGGCCGGCGCGCCCCGGCTGGCCCTGGCCGGCGCGGTGCTGGCCGCCGCGGGGGCGGTGGCGGCCGTGGCCGCGCTCGGCCCCTGGCGCACGCACCGGCTGGGCCCGCCCACCGCCGTCCTCGTCATCACCCTCGGGACGCTCGTCGGCGACGTGCTCAGCGGCTCGCAGCTGGAGCTCAACGGCCTGCTCGGGTACGACGCGATCGTCGCCGGGCGGTTCACCGGCTACGGCAACCTCTCCTTCGGCCTGCTGTCGGTCAGCGTCCTGCTGCTCACCGCGGCGGCGGCGACGGCGGCCGGGCGGCGCGCCCCGGCGTCCCGCACCCGCTCGGCCACCGCCGCCACCGTGCTCGTCGCCGGCGCCCTCACCGTCCTCGTCGTGGGCACGCCGGCCCTGGGCCGCGACTTCGGCGGCGTGCTGGCCGCGCTCCCCGGGTTCGTGCTGCTGGCGATGCTGCTCACCCGTACCCGGGTGACGGTGACCCGGATGGCCGCGGTGCTGGCGCTGGCCGTCGTCGCCGTCGGCACGCTGGCCGTCCTCGACTGGCAGCGCCCGGCGGCCGACCGCAGCCACCTGGGCCGGTTCGTCGACCAGGTGCTCACCGGTGAGGCGTGGACCGTGGTCAGCCGCAAGGCCTCGGCCAACGTCGACATCCTGCTCGGCAGCCCGCTGGCCTGGCTGCTGCCGGTCGCGCTGGTCGCCGCGGTCTGGCTGGTCCGGCCCGGGGGCCGGCTGCCCGGGCCGCTGCGCGGGCCCGGCCTGCTGCGCGGCCGGGGCGACCTGCTGGCCCCCGGCGACCGCGCCGTCCTGCGCGCGGGCCTGCTGGCCGGCGCGCTGAGCCTGGCCGTCGGCGCGCTGGCCAACGACTCCGGCGTCGCCCTCCCGGCGACCGCGGCGGCGCTGCTCGTGCCGCTGCTGGTGTGGCTGGCCGCCGCGCCGCGCCGCGACCCGGCCGAGGGGCTCGACGTGGCCGACGGCACGCCCGGCACGGGGCCGGGCGGAGCGGCCGACCGTGTTACGGTCGTCTCCCGTGGATCGTCCTGGAACGCGCAACCATGACTACGGGCCGGGGGGTCTCCTCCACAACTCGCAGCCCACGAAGTTCGTCTTCGTCACCGGCGGGGTTGTCTCCTCTCTCGGCAAGGGCCTGACGGCCAGCTCCCTCGGGGCACTGCTCTCCAGCCGGGGTCTGCGGGTGACCATGCAGAAGCTGGACCCCTATCTCAACGTCGACCCCGGGACGATGAACCCGTTCCAGCACGGCGAGGTCTTCGTCACCGAGGACGGTGCCGAGACCGACCTGGACATCGGGCACTACGAGCGGTTCCTCGACACCGACCTGACCGGGCGGGCCAACGTCACCACCGGCCAGGTCTACTCCGACGTGATCGCCAAGGAGCGGCGCGGCGAGTACCTCGGCGACACCGTGCAGGTCATCCCGCACATCACCAACGAGATCAAGGCCCGCATCATGGCGGGGGCCGACTCGAGCGAGCGGGTCGACGTCGTCATCACCGAGATCGGCGGCACCGTCGGCGACATCGAGTCGCTGCCCTTCCTCGAGGCCGCCCGCCAGGTGCGGCACGAGATCGGCCGGGACAACTGCTTCTTCCTGCACATCTCGCTGGTGCCCTACATCGCGCCGTCGGGCGAGCTGAAGACCAAGCCGACCCAGCACTCGGTCGCCGCGCTGCGGAGCATCGGCATCCAGCCCGACGCGCTGGTCTGCCGTTCGGACCGGGAGATCGGCACCGGGCTCAAGCGCAAGATCAGCCTGATGTGCGACGTCGACGCCGAGGGCGTCATCTCCTGCCCGGACGCGCCGTCGATCTACGACATCCCGAAGGTGCTCCACCGCGAGGGCCTGGACGCCTACGTCGTCCGCCGGCTCGGACTGCCCTTCCGCGACGTCGACTGGACCGTGTGGGGCGACCTGCTCGACCGCGTGCACGCGCCCAAGCGGACGGTGACGATCGCGCTGGTCGGCAAGTACATCGACCTGCCCGACGCCTACCTGTCGGTCACCGAGGCACTGCGGGCCGGCGGGTTCGCCCACCGCAGCCGGGTGGAGATCCGCTGGGTGCCCTCCGACGACTGCGACACACCGGAGGGGGCGGCGCACGCGCTGGCCGGTTCGGACGGCATCTGCATCCCCGGCGGGTTCGGCGTCCGCGGCATCGAGGGCAAGCTCGGTGCGATCCGGTACGCCCGCGTCAACGGCGTGCCGCTGCTGGGCCTGTGCCTGGGGCTGCAGTGCATGGTGATCGAGGCCGCGCGGAACCTGGCCGGCCTGGAGAAGGCCAACTCCGCCGAGTTCGACCCGGACACCCCGGACGCGGTCATCGCCACGATGGCCAGCCAGATCGACGTCGTCGCCGGGCAGCGCGACATGGGCGGCACGATGCGGCTGGGCAGCTACCCGGCCAGCCTGCAGAAGGGCTCGGTCGTCGCGCAGGCCTACGGCTCCACCGAGATCACCGAGCGGCACCGGCACCGCTACGAGGTCGCCAACGCCTACCGCGACCAGCTCAGCGAGGCCGGCCTGGTCTTCTCCGGCACCTCGCCGGACGGGCTGCTGGTCGAGTTCGCCGAGCTGCCGCGGGAGACCCACCCGTTCTTCGTGGGCACCCAGGCGCACCCGGAGCTCAAGAGCCGGCCGACCCGCCCGCACCCGCTGTTCGCCGCGTTCGTCCAGGCCGCCGTCGACTTCTCGGAGTCCGCACGGCTGCCGGTGCCGGTGGACGAGGCCGAGAAGGTGGGGATCTGATGATCTCGCGGGCCGCCTCGTCCCAGGAGGTGGGGAGCTGATGGTGGAGCCGGCGCGGCCCGGGGAGTACGAGGTCCTCGGGACCGAGACGATCCACGAGGGCCGGATCATCACCCTGGTCAAGGACACCGTCGCCATGCCCGGCGGGGGAAAGAGCGACCGCGAGGTCGTGCGGCACATCGGCGCCGTGTGCATCGCCGCGGTCGACGACGAGGACCGCGTCGTCCTGGTCCGGCAGTACCGGCACCCGGTCGGCGGCTACCTGTGGGAGCTGCCCGCCGGCCTGCGCGACTCCCACGGCGAGGCGCCGCTGGCGACCGCCCAGCGGGAGCTGGCCGAGGAGGCCGGTCTCTCCGCGGAGCGGTGGTCGCTGCTGGTCACCAGCTTCAGCACCCCCGGGTTCTGCAACGAGGAGGTGCTGATCTACCTCGCCGAGGGGCTGGCCGACGCCGATCGGCCCGAGGGCTTCGTCGTGGAGCACGAGGAGCTCGACATGACCGTGGAGCGGGTGCCGCTGGCCGACGCCGTCGCGCGGGTCTTCACCGGCGGCATCCGCAACGCCTCGGCGGTCATCGGCGTGCTCGCCGCCGCCCAGGCGCGGGCCACCAGGCCCGAGCTGCGCCCCGCCGACGCGGAGTAGGCGGGCGGCCCTGCGGAGCGGCCTTCCTCAGCCGATGGCCACCGGGGACGAGGTGCCGACGTGCACCCGGCGCACCGACCAGGAGTCCTGGATCTCCTCCTCCAGCCAGAAGACGTAGGGCACGCCCGGGGTCAGGCCGGCGAAGGTCACACCGACCGGCACGCAGCCCTCGGGCTGGGCGGCGACCTGCACCGGCGGCTCGGGCTGCGCGCCGGTCACCAGCCGCTGCACGACCGCCGTCACCCGGTAGCCGAGGACGTCGGAGCGCGCGTCGGCCTGCCAGCTCACCGTCGCCGACCCCGGCCCCGGCACCACGCCGGGGACGATCCGGCGCGGGTTGCCGTAGCCGCCGCAGGTCTCCGGTCGCGGCTCCAGCTCGGGCGCGACCCCGACCGGGACGAACGGGGGCCGCACCTCGAGGTCGATCGGGCCGGGGCGGGGGATGTCCACCGTCGCCACCGGGTCCTGGGGCACGGGCACCGGCACGACCGGGGTGGACACCGTCGGGGCGGCGGCCACCGCGGCCGGTGCCGGGGTGGCGGTGCGCACCGTGGTCCGGGCGGCGGCGACGTCCGCGGCCACCTCGGTGGCCGGGCCGCTGAGGGCGATCAGGCCGACCGCCGCCACGGCCGCGGCCGTGCCGGCGCCGCGAC
>NZ_JALPKP010000073.1:0-23608 GCF_051383635.1 Geodermatophilus sp. CPCC 205506
GGCCTCCGACTTGGCCTCGCGAGCGGCGCGCTCGGCGGCCTCGCGCTCGGCGGCCGCACGGGCCTCGGCCTCGCGGGCGGCGCGCTCGGCGGCCTCACGCTCGGCGGCCTGGCGGTCGAGCTCGGCCTTCTCGGCGTCGGCTTGGGCCTGGGCGGCGCTGGCCTCGGCGGCCTCGCGCTCGCTGCGGGAGGCGGCGAGGTCCGCGAGCGGGGCGAGGTCCGCGGCCGCGACGTCGGCGGCCGGGGCGTCGGCGGCCGAGCCGGTCGCCGCCTCCGTCGTGATGCCGAGGGTCTCGGCGACGCTGTGCGACGCGCTGACGGTGCTGGTCTCCGCGTCCGCCTCGGCCGCGGGCTGGCCACCGGCCAGGACGTTGACCACGAGGGCGCCGGCGGCGGCCGCGGCGAGGAAGAAGGCCGGGCGGCGGCCGCCGGCCGGCAGGCGCAGCCCCCGGCGGGCGGCGGGCCGGGCATCGAGTTCGGCGGTGGCGGGGACGTCGAGCTCGGTCTTGTCCGAGGGAACGGCGGTGTCCGAGGGAACGGCGGAGAACTGCTTGGTGCGATCGATCATCTGGTGTGGGTGCTCCAGGCGAGAGTGCGCGCGAGCCGGCCCTCGACGTGCGAGGGCAGCCCGGGATGCGGTGGGCTGGGGGGTGGGTGCGCCGGCGGCGTCGGGACGTGACGCGGGAGACCGGCGGGCGCGGTCAGGCGGGATCGGCGGGCCGGGAAGAGGCGCGAGGTGCGCGCGGCCGGGAGTCCCTGCGAGCCGCGAGGGCCCGTGGGCGGAGCATGCGGAGGCTCTCCGTTCTTCCGTGGCCGCCTACCGAGTTAGCTGACGGGTTCGGGCGGGAAGACGCCCTACCTGCCCTCCGAGGAACTCTCGGCGGGCAGGACTCACCCCAGTGCTGCGGTGGGTCCCCGGCTCGTGGCCACGGTGCGCGGACACGACTCGGCGGCGTCCGGCCAGGCTCCCCGTCTGGGGCGTGACGACCGACCGGACTGCACCCACCGTAGGGGTCGTTACCGTCCTGTGACAATCGCAGGGGTCACATCCGGAACGTGACCTGGATCGCTCTCCGCGCCCGACGAGAGTCAGCCGAGGACGGACTCCCGGGGCTCGGCCATCGCCACGTTGCCGGTGAGCACGACCCCGCCGGGGCGCCGGGGCTCGGCCGTCGGCTGCTCGGCGCCCCCGGCGGTGAGCCCGTCCAGTGCCGCGCCGAGCCGGCCGGTGAGCAGCCGCAGCGACTCCCGGGCGTCGTCCTGCCGGCGCCGGAGATCGGCCACCGCCTGCGCTGCGGCGGCCGCCTCGTCGGCCAGCCGGGCCCGCTCGGCCGCCGCCTCGCGGAGCAGCTCCTCCGCCTGCCGGCGCACTCGCTCCAGGGTCGCGTCGCGCAGGTCGGCGACGTTGCGCAGCCGGCTCTCGGCCTCGGCGCGGGCGGTCGCCCGGATCTGCTCGGCCTCGCCCTCCGCCTCGGCCACGATCTCCGCGGCCCGCCGCTCGGCCAGCCGGAGCAGCTCGCGCATCGCGCCGACGACCAGCACCGCCTCCCGGTCCTGCGCACCCTCCGGAACCGCGGCCGGCGCGGGCGGGGCGTCCTTACAGCCGCTGCACGCGGAGGCCTCAGGATCGGCGGCGGGACGGTCCTGGGCCGAGGCGACGTAGTCGTCGACGTCCGCGCGGTCGTAGCCCAGCAGCCGGCGGCGGAACCTCGGGCGTGGCTCGAACAGCGCGGCCAGTCCGCCCGGCTCTCCGCCCTCGGCGACGTCCCCCTGCATCGGCTCGGCCATCCCGGTCCCCCCAGTCGGTCGGTACAGCGGCTGCACCGTCCCAGACCCTGCCGGGTGAGCGGTACGGCCGCCGCCCGGCAGGGGAACGACACGGGTGTCGTTCAGCGGGACGTGCCGAGTTGATCACTCAGCGCTGCGAGGAGTCACGAGGAGGTGACGGCGGGGCATGGTGGACGGCGGAATACCCCCGCCCCTTGCACGTTGCACGGAGCGGTAGTTGCACTCTCAATCAACCCGGAGCCCGACATGCAGTTCGGCATCTTCTCGGTCAGCGACATCACGACCGACCCCACCACCGGCCGTACGCCCAGCGAGGCGGAGCGGATCCAGGCGGTCGTCACGATCGCGAAGAAGGCCGAGGAGGTCGGCCTCGACGTCGTTGCCCTCGGCGAGCACCACAACCCGCCGTTCTTCTCCTCCTCGCCGACCACCACGCTGGCCTACATCGCGGCGCAGACGACGCGGCTGCAGCTGTCCACGGCCACGACGCTGATCACCACCAACGACCCGGTGAAGATCGCCGAGGACTACGCGATGCTGCAGCACCTGGCCGGCGGCCGCGTCGACCTGATGAT
Organism: Geodermatophilus sp. CPCC 205506; assembly: GCF_051383635.1. Taxonomy (NCBI): domain Bacteria; kingdom Bacillati; phylum Actinomycetota; class Actinomycetes; order Geodermatophilales; family Geodermatophilaceae; genus Geodermatophilus; species Geodermatophilus sp. CPCC 205506. The sequence continues at coordinate 2,363 of NZ_JALPKP010000073.1, forward strand.
GGGCCGCGGCAACACCGGCCCGGTCTACCCCTGGTTCGGCCAGGACATCCGCAACGGCATCCCGCTGGCGGTGGAGAACTACGCGCTGCTGCGCCGGCTCTGGGACTCCGACGTCGTCGACTGGTCCGGCCAGTTCCGCACGCCGCTGCAGGGCTTCACCTCCACCCCGCGGCCGCTCGACGGCGTCCCGCCGTTCGTCTGGCACGGCTCGATCCGCTCCCCGCAGATCGCCGAGCAGGCCGCCTTCTACGGCGACGGCTTCTTCTCCAACCACATCTTCTGGCCCAAGGAGCACACCCAGCGGATGGTCGAGTTCTACCGCAGCCGCTTCGAGCACCACGGCCACGGGTCGGCCGACCAGGCGATCGTCGGCCTGGGCGGGCAGGTGTTCGTGCGGAAGAACAGCCAGGACGCGGTCACCGAGTTCCGGCCCTACTTCGACAACGCCCCGGTCTACGGGCACGGCCCGTCGCTGGAGGACTTCAGCCGGGAGACCCCGCTGACCGTCGGCTCCCCGCAGCAGGTCATCGAGCGCACGCTGGGCTTCCGCGACTACGTCGGGGACTACCAGCGCCAGCTGTTCCTCGTCGACCACGCCGGCCTGCCGCTGAAGACCGTGCTCGAGCAGCTGGACATCCTCGGCGAGGAGGTCGTGCCGGTGCTGCGCCGCGAGTTCGCCGCCCTCAAGCCCGCCCACGTGCCCGACGCCCCGACCCACGCCGCCCGCGTCGCGGCCCGCGGCGGAGCGGTGGACGCCACCGTGCACGCCCCGGCCGACGACGTCACCGGGCACACCGTCGAGGAGGTGACGGCCCGATGAGCACCCGCACCCTCGCCGTCGTCAGCGCCGGGCTGTCCACCCCGTCGTCCACCCGGCTGCTGGCCGACCGGCTCACCACCGCCACGGTCGACGCCCTCCGTGCCCGCGGGGACGACGCCACCGTCGAGGTGGTCGAGCTGCGCACCCACGCCCGCGACCTGGCCGACAACCTGGTCACCGGGTTCGCCAACGGCCCGCTGCGGGCCGCGATCGACACCGTGGTCGGGGCGGACGGGCTGATCGCCGTCACGCCGGTCTTCTCGGCGTCCTACAGCGGCCTGTTCAAGACCTTCCTCGACGTCCTGGACAAGGAGTCGCTGACCGGGAAGCCGGTGCTGCTCGGCGCCACGGCCGGCACCGCGCGGCACTCGCTGGTCATCGAGCACGCGATGCGGCCGCTGTTCGCCTACCTCCGGGCGATCGCCGTCCCCACCGGGGTCTTCGCCGCGTCGGAGGACTGGGCCGGCGCCGGGAGCGTCGACCGGGCGCTGGCCGACCGGATCGAGCGGGCCGCGGGTGAGCTGGCCGACCTGGTCACCGGGCGGCCGGCCGCGGCGCGCGGCCCGGTGGACCCGTTCGCCGACGTCCCCTCCTTCGAGGAGCTGCTCCGCGGCACCTCCTGACGCACCCGCCCTGGAGGCAAAGGAGGCTATGCCTACGTCTGGCGGTCAGAGACGTATGCATAGCCTCCTTTGCCTCGGCAGCTGGACTTCAGCCGACGGCGTCGGGGGACGCGGGGGCGGAGCCGCCCTGCGGGGCGTCGCCGGCCATCAGCCGGATGATCTCCGCGCGGTCGGCGGCCGACGGCAGGCCCCAGTCGGACTGGTAGCCGTAGACCTCGCCCAGCGGGGTCGACGCGGTGCGGCCGGTGAGGACCTCCACCGCGTCGACGGGGATCAGCCCGGGGTGCTCCACACCGCAGGCCTCGGCCACCTTGAACAGGTCGCGGCGCAGCGTCTCCAGGTAGTTGGCCACCCGCACCGACTTCAGGTTCGGGTCCAGCCCGTGCGCCAGCCAGGCGTTCTGCGTGGCGACCCCGGTCGGGCAGGTGTCGGTGTGGCACTTCTGCGCCTGGATGCAGCCGATGGCCAGCATCGCCTCCCGGGCGACGTTGACCATGTCGCAGCCCAGCGCGAACGCCACGATCGCGTTGTCGGGGAGGCCGAGCTTGCCCGCGCCGACGAAGGTGACCTGGTCCTGCAGCCCGGCCCGGGCGAACACCGAGTAGACCCGGGCGAAGCCCAGCTGGAAGGGCAGGGACACCGAGTCGGTGAAGATCAGCGGCGCCGCGCCGGTGCCGCCCTCCCCGCCGTCGACGGTCACGAAGTCCACGCCGCGACCGGTCCGGCTCATCTGGTCGGTGAGCTCGTGCCAGAAGGTCATGTCACCGACCGCGGACTTGATGCCGACCGGCAGCCCGGTCTCGGCGGCCAGCAGCTCCACCCAGTCGAGCAGGCTGTCGGTGTCGGAGAACTCCGCGTGCCGGGACGGGCTCACGCAGTCGACGCCCTCGGGGACGCCGCGGGCCGCGGCGATCTCCGCGGACACCTTCGGCCCGGGCAGCACGCCGCCCAGCCCGGGCTTGGCGCCCTGGCTGAGCTTGATCTCCAGCGCCCGCACCGGCGCGGAGGCGACGAGGGCCTTGAGGCGGTCCAGGTCGAAGCGGCCGTGCTCGTCGCGGCAGCCGAAGTAGGCGGTGCCGATCTGGTACACCAGCTCGCCGCCGTGCCGGTGGTGGACGGAGAGACCGCCCTCGCCGGTGTTCTGCAGGCAGCCGGCGAGCGCCGCCCCCCGGTTGAGCGCCTCCACCGCCGCCCCGGACAGCGAGCCGAAGCTCATCGCCGAGATGTTCACGACCGACCCCGGCCGGAACGCCTGCGCCCGGCCCCGCGGACCGCCCAGCACCTTGGCCGACGGCAGCTGCACGTCGTGCGCCGAGGACGGGGCCGACGGCGGGACGGCGCGGCCGAACGTCCGGTGGTTGATCACCGGGTAGCCGGCGGTGTACTCGAGGTCGTTGTCGGTGCCGAAGCCGAAGTAGTTGTTCTGCTTCTTGGCCGAGGCGTACACCCAGCGGCGCTGGTCGCGGGTGAACGGCCGCTCCTCGTTGTTGCCGGCCACCAGGTACTGACGCAGCTCGGGGCCGATCGCCTCGAGCAGGTAGCGCGCGTGGCCGACGACCGGGAAGTTGCGCAGCACCGTGTGCTCGCGCTGCAACAGGTCCCGCGCCGCGACCGCCGACAGGGCCGCCAGCCCCGCCGCCGCCGCCCGTGCCGCACCTCTCATGACGTCCACTCCCTCACGCGCCGTGGCGCAGGGGCCGAAATGGCCATTCTGGCCCCTCTCACCGGAACGGGCGCAGCACGGAGCGCGGGTTCGACCTCGGGCACGGCTCCTCCTGCTGGTCGGGACTACGCGGGCTGGCTGGGGGTGTCGTCGAGCGCGTCGAGCGTGGTGAGGACGTCGGTGAGCGCCCGGGCGGAGCGGTCGACGAGCGGCCGCAGCCGCGCGTAGACGGCGGCCGCGCCGGGGTCGGGCGGCACGGGGTCGTGGACGGCGACCAGCTCGGTGGCCGCGTCGAGGTCGGGCAGCGCTCCCAGCGCGTGCAGGCCCAGCAGGCAGGCGCCCAGGCCGGTGCCCTCGGGTGAGTCGGCCACCCGGACCGGGAGGTCGAGCGCCGCGGCGAGGGTGCGCACCCACAGCGGGGAGGCGACCGCGCCCCCGGTGGCCCGCACCTCGCACACCGGCAGGTCGGTCGCGGCGAACGCGTCGCGCACCAGCGCCAGCTGCTGGCAGACTCCCTCGACGGCGGCCCGGACCAGGTGCGGACGGCGGTGCTCGCGGCGCAGCCCGATGTAGGCACCGCGCAGCCCCGACCGCCACCACGGCGCCCGCTCGCCGAGCCAGTAGGGCAGGCACAGCAGCCCCGCGCTGCCCGGCGGGACCTCGGCCGCCTCGTCGAGCAGCCGGGCGTCGAGGGCGTCGGCGTCCTCCCCCTCCGGCGCGGCGCCGTCGAAGCCGGCGGCCAGGGCGTGCGCGGCCCAGCGCACCACCGAGCCGCCGTTGTTGATCGCCCCGCCGACCACCCAGCGCTCGTCGGTCAGGGCGTAGCAGAACAGCCGCCGGTCCGGGTCCACGGTCGGCGCCGGGACGACGACCCGCATCGCCCCGCTGGTGCCCAGGGAGACCGCGGCGACGTCGGGCCGCACCGCGCCGGTGCCCAGGTTGGCCAGCACGCCGTCGGAGGCGCCGATGACGACCGGCAGCCCCTCCGGCAGGCCGGTCGCCCGGGCGACGTCGGCGCGCAGGCCGGGCAGGACGGCGGTCGTCGGCAGCACCTCGCCGAGCTGCTCGGGCCGCACCCCGGCGATCTGCATCGCCTCGTCGTCCCACCGCGCGGCGCGGATGTCGTAGAGCCCGGTGGCCGAGGCGCACGACCGGTCGAGCACGTGCCCGCCACCGCACAGCGCGCCGACGACCAGTTCCTTGACACCGCCCCAGCGCGGGGTGCCGGCGACCAGCTCCGGGTCCTCGGCGCGCATCCAGGAGAGCTTCACCAGCGGCGACATGGAGTGCACCGGCGTGCCGGTCCGGCCGTGCAGGTCGGCGGCCCGCCCGTCGGCGACCAGCGCCGCGGCCCAGTCGCCTGCCCGGTTGTCGGCCCAGGTCAGCACCGGGCCGAGCGGCGCACCGTCGGCGTCCATCGGCAGCAGGCCGTGCATGGCGGCGCTGAGGCTGACCCCCACCACCGTGTCGCCCCGATCGCGGGCGCGGGCCGCGACCGCGGCCAGGGCCTCGACGGCGGCCGACGTCAGCCGGTCGGCGTCGAGCTCCGCGCGGCCGGGCGCCGGGACCTGCAGCGGATAGCCGACGCTGGCGAGGTCGCGCACCCGCCCGTCGGTGCCGGCGGTGACCGCCTTGGTCGCCGTCGTCCCGGAGTCCAGGCCGACGACGACGTCCACGACACCCCTCCCAGCGGCCTCTTCGCTGTCGCGATCGTGCTCGGATCGACGGCGGGCCGCCACCGGGAGTTCAGGAGGCCAGCGGCTCCCCCACGGCGACGGTCGCCTGCCCGGCGAGCAGGGCGGCCAGGCTGCCCAGCGCGTCGTCGAGCTGGCCGGTCAGCCGCTGCAGCGCCGCCCGGGCCTCGGCCGCCACCCGGTCCCGCTCGGCCTCCGCGTCCGCCACCGCCCGCGCAGCGGCGGCCTGCGCCTCGGCGCGGATCCGCGCCGCCTCCTCCCGCGCCTCGACCACCAGCGCCTGGCTGTCGGCCCGGGCCCACCGGGCCTCCTCCTCCATCCGGCGGCTGACGGTGATGGCGGTGTCCTTCACCTCGGCGGCGCGGCGCAGCAGCGCGTCGGCCTCGCTGCGCGCCTGGCCGCGGATCCGGTCGGCCTCGACCGCACCGGCCTCGGTGAGCTGCGCGGCCTCGTCGGCGGCCAGCCGGAGGATCTCGCCGACCCGCTCGGAGGTGCGCACCAGCTCCCGGCCCTCCGGCGAGCAGGCCAGCAGCCGGCGGGAGATCTCGACCTCCGCCGAGCAGGCGCCGTACCGGGTCAGCAGGTCATCGTTCTCGCGACGGACGGCCTGCAGTTCGGCCTCGGCCCAGGAGACGTAGTTGTCCACCTGCAGCCGGTCGTAGCCGCGCAGCGCGGTGCGGAACAGCGGCCGGGTGCCCAGCAGGCTGTCCAGGTCGCCGGCGAGGTTGGGGCGTCTCGGCGAGGCGCCGGGGGCCGGGCCGTCCGCCTCCCGGGCGCCGTCGGTGACCAGGGCCGCGCCGTGTCGGAACATGGCGGCCTCCCTCCTGCCGACCGCCGGACGGCTCGGCGTCGTCCGGGCATGCGGAGGTTCCCAGACCGCGGCGGCGCGGCAGTGCAGTCCGATCGTGTCGCGGCGGCCGACCGGCGTGACCGGGCGGCGTGTACCGGAGCGACTACTGCCGGTCAGGTCAGTGGTAGGCCGAGCCGCCGCGCAGCCGGGCGCCCACCGCGACGTGCAGGGGTGCGAGGACGACGCCGCCGCGGGCCATCCGTTCGCGCAGCTCGCGCCGGTGCCGCAGCACGCCGATGAAGCCGATCGCCCAGAACACGTACTGGATGGCGAACGCGGCCCGGAAGGCGTCCAGCGAGTAGGCCGTCGAGGAGCCGGGGGTGAGCACGTCGAGGACGGCCCCCACGGCGAGGATGGTGAGCAGCGAGGCGACGAAGCCGCCGACGTTGACCACGCCGCTGGCGCTGCCCTGCCGCTCGGCCGGGTTCCAGGTGCGGGCGAAGTCGAAGCCGATCATCGAGCCGGGCCCGTTGGTGCCCAGGACGACGACCAGCAGCACGAGAAGCCCCAGGGGCGCGCGGCCGGGCCAGAGCAGCACGACGGTCCAGGTGGCCGCGGTCAGCGCCAGGATCGAGAAGACCAGCGACGACCGGCGCAGCGGCCAGCGGCCGCAGAGCCGGCCGAGCAGCGGGCCGACGAGGATGCCGACGATGACGAGGAGGGTGAGCAGCGCGGCCGCGGTCGCCGGGCTGCGCCCCTGGCCGACGACGAGGAACGGGTAGCCCCACAGCAGCGCGAACACCGTGCCCGAGAACTGGGTGACCAGGTGGGTGTACAGGCCGATGCGGGTGCCGGGCTCCCGCCAGGTGGCCACCAGGCTGCGGCGCACGTCGGCCAGCCCGGCCGGCGGGGTCAGCTCGGTGCCCGGTGGCGCGTCCCGCAGGGCGACGACGACCAGGACGGCGACGAGCACGCCGGCCGCCGCGGCGCCGAGGAAGGTGCTCTCCCACGAGGTCGAGTGCAGCAGCGCGACCAGCGGGTAGGCGGCGACGATCTGCCCGAACTGGCCGAGCATGCCGGTGAGCTGGGTGATCAGCGGCACCGTCGGCCCGGCGAACCAGAAGCCGATCACCCGCAGCACGCTGACGAAGGTCATCGCGTCGCCCGCGCCGACCAGCACCCGGGCGCCGACGGCGGTCGGCACGTCGCCGGCCACCGCGAGCAGCGCCTGACCGGCGGCCATCGTCAGGGCCCCGGCCAGGATCAGCCGGCGGGAGCCGAACCGGTCCAGCGCCACCCCCACCGGCACCTGCATCGCCGCGTAGACCACGAGCTGCAGGACGAGGAACAGCGAGATCGCCGAGGCCCCGGCCGAGAAGCGCTCCTGCGCCTCCACCCCGGCGACGCCGAGGGAGGCACGGTGGAAGACGGCGACGGCGTAGGCCGACAGCGCGACCAGCCACACCGCGTAGGCGCGGGCCGTCGGGCGATGGGCGGGAGGCGACGTCACCTCGATGGCGACGCCGCGAGCACGGGTTTTCTTCCCGCGCCCCGCGGTGAGTCCGCTCACCCGGACGTGTCGGGGCCCCGGCCGGCAGGACTAAGTCCGTGCACCGGCGGGCAGGAGGACCGTCGTCCGCCGGGGCCGGGAGGCCGCCGGCCGCACGCATCCGTGCCCGTCCGACGAGAGGAGCGCCCTCGATGGCGTCCGTCATCCACTACACCATCGCGACCGAGGCCGAGAAGTCCGCCGACTTCCGCCGCGTGCTGTGGACCGGTGAGAAGACCCAGCTGGTGATCATGACCATCCCGCCGGGTGGGGAGATCGGCGAGGAGGTGCACGAGGACATCGACCAGATCCTCACCTTCGTCAGCGGCACCGGCGAGGCCCGCATCTCCGGCAGCAAGAAGAAGGTGGCCCAGGGCGACCTCGTCGTCGTCCCGGCCGGCACGAAGCACAACTTCGTCAACACCGGGCCCAACCCGCTGGTCCTCTACACCGTCTACGGCCCGCCGGAGCACGCCGACGGTGCGGTGCACGCGACCAAGGAGGAGGCCGACGAGGCCGAGGAGTCGGGGCAGGACGAGCCGCCGACGGAGTGACGCCCCGGCCGGACGGGGGTCGTAGGACCCCCGTCCAGGTGCGGAGCCGACCGGCGGGGTGGTCTGGTGGAGCCCGGATCCGGCCGACCGAGGGAGCCCGTCATGACGTCGTCCGTGACGTGGACGCCGCGGCCGCTGCTCTCGGTGGCACCGCTGGTCCCGGCGGGCGGCGTCGACACCCTGCTCACCGCCTTCGGTCTGCTCGCCGACGACCGTCCCGCGCTGGGGCTGGACATCATCGGTGCCGGCCCGCTGGGCCGCGTGCTGCAGCACCAGGCGGAGTACCTCGGCATCAGCGAACGGGTCCGGTTCTGCGGGCACCTGCCGAACGGGGCGGTCCGGGCGGCCGTGCGCCGCTGCGCGCTGCTCGTGCTCCCCTCCCGCCCGGACGGGTCCGGCGTCGTGCCCGACGCCCCGCCGGCGCTCCTGACCGCCCTCGACGCGGCCCGCCCGGTGGTCGCCACCACCGCTGCGGCCCCGCCGCACGCACTGCCCGACCGGCAGGCCGGCCTGCTCGTGCTCCCGGACGACCCGATCGCCCTGGCGACGGCCGTGTCCGGCCTGCTGGACGACCTGGCCCGCCGGCCGGCGCCGGCCGGCGGCGGGTGGGAGAGCGCGGCGGCGCCACCGGTCGGCGTGGGCGCGTTCCAGCGTCTCTGGCACCGGGTCACCGGGTGACGCCACCCTCGAAGGGGGTCGAAGGCCTCCCGCCTCTTGCGCACCCCGCCCGCGAGGTGGCACAACGTCCCGGCAGGTCGGAGCGGGAGAGTCCGGTTCCGCCGCCGTCCCCGGGCCGGCCGGGTGGCGATCCGGCGCAGAGGTGAGCATGGCCACGAGCCACAGGACCGCGGACACCGGCGTCCGGACGCCGCCGGGAGCCGCTCCCGCCTGGGTGCCGCTCGTCGACGGCGCGGCCCGCCGCCGGCCGCACACCCCCTCGGTGCAGCGGGTGGTCGGCCGCTTCGTCCTCGCCAACGTGGTCGCCGTCGTCCTGCTGCTGGCCGGTGGGGTCTGGGCCGCCGTGGAGGCGGCGGAGGACGAGTCGCTCGCCGACGCGCGACGCACCACCGACCTGCTGGCCGCCGTGCTGGTCGAGCCGAACCTCAGTCCGCCGCTGCTGGCCGGCGACCCTCGGGCGCTGGCCGACTTCGACGCCCGGATCCAGAACCGGATCCCCAAGGCCGACGTCATCCGCCTCAAGATCTGGAACGTCGACGGCGAGATCCTGTACTCCGACGAGCCGCGGCTCATCGGGCAGCGCTACGCCCTCGACGAGGAGGACCAGGAGGCGCTCCGCGACGGCGTCACCCGCGCGGAGATCAGCGACCTCAGCCGGCCGGAGAACCGGTTCGAGCGGTCCGCCGGTCAGCTGCTGGAGGTCTACCGGCAGATCGACGGACCGAGCGGGGAGTCGCTGCTGCTGGAGACCTACTCGGTCTACCAGGAGGCCACCTCCCGGCAGTTCGAGATCTGGTCGGAGTTCGCCCCCATCTCCGTCGCGGTCGTGCTGACCCTGCTGGCCGTGCAGCTCCCCCTGGCGCACCGGATGCTCACCCAGTTGCGCGCGGCCCAGCGCGAGCGGGAACTGCTGCAGGCGCGGGCGCTGGACGCCTCGACCGAGGAGCGGCGCCGGATCGCCGGCAGCCTGCACGACGGCATCGTCCAGGACGTCTCGGCCTCCGCGCTCCTGGTCGCGCGGGCCGCCGACCAGGTGCGCTCGGCCCCGGCCGACGGCGCGGCGGGCCAGGTGGCCGAGGGGCTCGGCCAGGCCGCCGCGGCGCTGCGGGAGTCGGTCGGCTCGCTGCGCTCGCTGCTGGTGGAGATCTACCCGCCCGACCTCGACCGCGACGACCTGCCGATGGCGCTGGCGGACCTGGCCGGCCGGCTGCGGCCGCGCGGCGTCGACGTCCGGGTGACCGTGGCCGAGGACGTCGAGCCGTCCCCGGCGACGGCGGCGCTGGTCCTGCGCACGGTCCAGGAGGCGCTGCGCAACATCGCCAAGCACTCCCGCGCCCGCACGGTCGACGTGACCGTCGAGCGGGCCGGCTCCGGCCTGGTCCTCACGGTGATCGACGACGGCGTCGGCTTCGACCTCGGCCCGAAGGTCGAGGAGCCGACCCGGGGCCACCTGGGCCTGCGCCTGCTCGCCGACCTGGCCGCCACCGACGGCGCCACGCTGTCGGTGCGCAGCGCCCCGGGAGCGGGGACCGGCCTGCGCCTGGAGGTGCCGCACCCGTGATCGACGTCCTGGTCGTCGACGACCACGCGCTCATGCGGTCGGGCCTGGCCGGCCTGATCGCCGGGGCCCCGGACATGCGGGTCGTCGGCGCCGCCGCCGACGGCGCCGAGGCGCTGGAGGAGGTGGCCCGGCTGATGCCGCAGGTGGTGCTCATGGACCTCTCCATGCCGGTGATGGACGGCGTGGAGGCGACCCGGCGCATCGTCGAGGAGCACCCGGACGTGGAGGTGCTGGTGCTGACCTCCTTCTCCGACCAGCAGCGGGTGATGGAGGCGCTGGACGCCGGCGCGAGCGGGTACGTGCTCAAGGACACCGAGCCGGCCGACCTGCTGGCCGCGATCCGCTCCACCGCGCGCGGGCACTCCCCGCTCGACCCTCGGGTGGCCCGCACCGTGCTGCACGCGCGCCGCAGCCCGGCCCGCGCCGCGGAGCTCACCGAACGCGAGCAGGAGGTGCTCGCCCTGGTCGGCCGCGGTCTGGCGAACAAGCAGATCGCCCGCGTCCTGGGCATCCGCGAGGGCACCGTGAAGGCGCACCTGACCAGCGTCTTCCAGCGCATCGGCGTCCGGGACCGCACGTCGGCCGCGCTGTGGGCGCGCACCCACCTCCCCGACGTCGAGCAGCACCCGACCTCCTGACCCCCCGTTCGCCCTCGTTCCGGCCGCGGGCCGAGACTGGCGGGGTGACCGCAGCCGCCCCCTCCGACGCCGACCTCCTCGACGGGCTGCGCCGGGCCGGCCTCGCCGACGTCGACGGCTCCGGCCTGGCCCGCGCGCTGTACTCCTCCGACGGCTCGCTGTACCGCGTGCTGCCGCGGGCGGTGGTGCGGCCCCGGCACCCCGACGAGATCGAGGCGGCGCTGGCCGTCTGCCGCGAGCTCGGCGTGCCCCTCACCGCCCGGGGCGCCGGGACCTCGATCGCCGGCAACGCGGTCGGCCCCGGCGTCGTGGTCGACACCAGCCGCCACCTGTCCCGGGTGCGGGCCATCGACCCGGAGGCGCGGACGGCGGTCGTCGACCCCGGCGTGGTCCAGGCGGCGCTGCAGGCCGCCGCCCGGCCGCACGGCCTGCGCTTCGGGCCCGACCCGAGCACGCACAACCGCTGCACGGTCGGCGGGATGATCGGCAACAACGCCTGCGGGTCGCGGGCGCTGGGCTACGGCCGCACGTCGGACAACGTGGTCGGCCTCGACGTCGTCACCGGCGGCGGCGAGCGGCTGTCCGTGGGGGCAGAGATGGCCACTTCTGCCCCCGGGGTGCTCGGGGAGCTGCGCCGGCTGGTCGGGGACAACCTCGGGCCGATCCGCACCGAGCTCGGCCGCTTCGGCCGCCAGGTGTCGGGCTACTCGCTGGAGCACCTGCTGCCCGAGCGCGGCGCCGACGTGGCCAAGGCCCTGGTCGGCAGCGAGGGCACGCTGGCGCTGGTGCTGGGCGCGACGGTGCGGCTGGTCGCCGACGCCCCCTACCGCGGGCTGGTCGTGCTCGGCTACCCGTCGATGGCCGACGCCGCCGACGCGACCCCGGCGCTGCTGCGGCACCGGCCGACCGCCTGCGAGGGCCTGGACCAGCGGATCGTGCAGCGGTTGCGCGACGTGCCCGCCGCCGTGGTGCCCGACCTGCCCCGCGGGGACGGCTGGCTCATCGTCGAGCTGACCGGGGACACGGTCGCCGAGGTGGTCGCCAAGGCCGACGGCGTGCTCGCCGACGCCGGCGCCCTGGACTCGCTGGTGGTCACCGACCCGGCCGAGACCGCCGCGATCTGGCGGATCCGGGAGGACGGCGCCGGGCTGGCCGCGCGCACCTCCGACGGCCGCCCGGCGCACGCCGGCTGGGAGGACGCCGCCGTCCCGGTCGAGCACCTGGGCACCTACCTGCGCGGCTTCGAGGCGCTGCTGGACCAGCACGGGCTGCAGGGCGTCCCCTACGGCCACTTCGGCGACGGCTGCGTGCACGTGCGGATCGACTTCCCGCTGGGGCGCGGCGAGGACCGGGGGCGGGCGGCCTACCGCGCCTTCGTCACCGACGCCGCCGCGCTGGTGGCCCGCTTCGGCGGGTCGGTGTCCGGCGAGCACGGCGACGGCCGGGCGCGCAGCGAGCTGCTGTCGGCCATGTACTCCCCCGAGGTGCTCGGGCTGTTCGAGCGGGTCAAGGGGCTGTTCGACCCGGACGACGTGCTCAACCCCGGCGTCCTCGTGCGCCCGGCGCGGGTCGAGGACGACATCCGGGTGGCCGCCGCGCCGCGCCGTCCGACATCCGATCGGCCGGTCCTGGCGCTGGCCTACCGGCACGACGGCGGTGACTTCTCCGCCGCGGTGCACCGCTGCACCGGCGTCGGCAAGTGCCGGGCCGACCTGCAGGCCGCCGGCGGGGTCATGTGCCCGTCCTGGCCGGCGACGCGGGAGGAGAAGGACACCACCCGCGGTCGCGCCCGGGTGCTGCAGGAGATGTTGGCCCCCGGCGGGCCGGTGCGCGACTGGCGCTCCCCCGAGGTGCACGCCGCCCTCGACCTGTGCCTGTCCTGCAAGGGCTGCTCGCGGGACTGCCCGACCGGCGTGGACATGGCCGCGTACAAGGCCGAGGTGCTGCACCAGTCGTACCGGCGCCGGCTGCGGCCGCGCTCGCACTACACGCTCGGCCGGCTCCCCCGGTGGGCCGACCTGGCCGCCCGCGCGCCGCGGCTGGTCAACGCCGTCATGACGTCCCGGCTGGGCGGCCGGCTGGCCAGGTGGGGCGCCGGCGTCGACCAGCGCCGCAGCCTGCCGGCCTTCGCGCCGCGCACCTTCCGGCAGAGCTGGGCCGCGCGCCCGGTGTCCGGGGAGGGGCGGCCGGTCGCGCTGTGGGTCGACTCGTTCACCGACCACTTCGCCCCGGAGGTCGCCGCGGCGACGGCCGCCGTCCTGGAGGACGCCGGGTACCGGGTCCAGGTGCCGCCGGCCGAGGCCTGCTGCGGCCTGACCTGGATCACCACCGGCCAGCTGGACGCCGCCCGGCGCACGCTGGACCGCACCGTGGCGCTGCTCGCCCCCCTGGCCGACGCGGGCGTGCCGATCGTCGGCGTCGAGCCGTCGTGCACCGCGGTGCTCCGCGGGGAGGCGCTCGAGCTGGTACCCGGCCCGGACGCGGCCCGGGTCGCGGCGGGCACCAGGACCCTGGCCGAGCTGCTGCGCGAGACGCCGGGCTGGACGCCGCCGTCCCTGGCCGGGGTCGAGGTGGTCGCCCAGCCGCACTGCCACCACGCCGCCGTCCTCGGCTGGGCCCCCGACGAGCGGCTGCTGCGGGACGCCGGCGCGACCGTGCGCCGGCTCGGCGGCTGCTGCGGGCTGGCCGGCAACTGGGGCGTCGAGCGCGGGCACCACGAGGTCTCGGTGGCCATCGCCGGGCAGCAGCTGCTGCCCGCCGTCGCGGCGGCCGGGCCGGACGCCGTCGTCCTGGCTGACGGGTTCTCCTGCCGCACCCAGCTCGACCAGCTGGCCGGCCGGCGCGCGCTGCACCTCGCCGAGCTCCTGGCCGCCCGGCGGCCGGCCCCCGGGCGGTGACCCGCGGGTCTGCCACGATGCCCCGGTGGACCTCGAGGAGACCCTGCTGCCCGGCGTCGGCGTGCGGTACCGGCTGCAGAGCCGCGCCGGTGACCTCCTCGCGATCGTCGTCCGGCGGGAGGGGTCGGCGGAGGTGGCCGTCTACGACCGCCGCGACCCCGACCGCGCCCGCAGTGTCATCCGCCTCGACGCCGAGGAGGTCGACGCCGTCGCCGAGGTGCTCGGCGCGCCGCGGCTGACCCAGCGCTTCGCCGACCTGTCGCGGGAGGTGCCGGGGCTGGAGTCGGGCCGGTTCCCGGTGCCGCCGGACTCCCCGTTCGCGGGCCGCCCGCTCGGCGACACCCGCGCCCGCACCCTCACCGGCTGCTCGATCGTGGCGATCGTGCGCGACACCGACGTCGTCCCCTCCCCCGGGCCGGCCGACCCGCTGCGGGCCGGCGACGTGCTGGTCGCCATCGGCTCGCAGGCCGGCCTCGAGCAGCTCGAACGGCGCCTGACCGGAGCGGCCTGACCGGCGGACACGGTGGACCACGTCGCCGCGCTCCTCGTCGAGCTGGGCCTGCTGTTCCTGGGCCTGTCCGTGCTGGGACTGCTGGCCCGCCGGGTGGGCCTCTCGCCCGTGCCGTTCGTCCTGGTGGCCGCGCTCGCGCTGGGCGACGGCGGGCTCGTCCCGCTGGCCACGGCGCAGCCGTTCATCGAGGCCGCCGCCGAGATCGGCGTCGTCCTGCTGCTGCTGACCCTCGGCCTGGAGTTCTCCGCCGACGAGCTGTTCGCCTCGCTGCGCCGGCACGGGCCCTCCGGCGGGGTGGACCTGCTGCTCAACGCGCCGCCGGGGTTCCTGGCCGGGCTGCTGCTCGGGCTGCCCTGGGAAGGTGCGCTGGCCCTGGCCGGGATCACCTGGATCTCCTCCTCCGGCATCGTCGCCCGGCTGCTCGGCGACCTGGGCCGGCTGGCCAACCGCGAGACGCCGGCGGTGCTGTCGGTGCTCGTGCTCGAGGACCTGGCGATGGCGCTGTTCCTGCCGCTGCTGGTCGTCGCGCTGGCCGGGGGCGGACCCGCCGCGGCGGTCGGGGGCATCGGGCTGGCCGTCGGCGCGGTGCTCCTGGTGCTGCTGGCCGCCCGGCGGCACGGCCACCGGCTGGGCCGGCTGCTGGCCTCCGCCGACGACGAGCAGGTGCTGCTGCGGCTGGTCGGGCTCACCCTGCTCGTCGCCGGGCTGGCCCAGTCGCTGGGCGTCTCGGCCGCGGTCGGCGCGTTCCTGGTCGGGCTGGCACTGCCGGCATCCTTCGCCGCGCGGGTCCGCGTCCTCCTCGGCCCGCTGCGGGACCTGTTCGCCGCGACCTTCTTCGTCGCCTTCGGGCTGTCCACCGACCCGGAGGCGGTGCTGCCCGTACTCCCCGCCGTCCTGGCCCTGGCGACCGTCACCACGGTCACCAAGATCGCCACCGGCTGGTTCGCCGCCCGGCGCGACGGCGTCGGCGTGCCCGGGCGCCTGCGGGCCGGGACCGCGCTGGTCGCCCGCGGCGAGTTCTCCATCGTCATCGCCGGGCTGGCCGTGGCCTCCGGGGTGACCGACCTGGGACCGGTGGCGACCGGCTACGTGCTGGTGCTCGCCGTGCTGGGGCCGGTGCTCACCCGCTTCGCCGAGCCCCGCGAGCTGCGGTCCGAGCCGCTCGCGGGGTGAGCCCTCGCGGACCTCAGGCGGCGGCGCCGTCCCGGCGGGCGTGCGCGGCGGCCACCACGTGCGGCACCAGCGCCTCGGCGATCACGGCGTAGCCCGCCGAGGAGGGGTGGAAGCGGTCGGCGGAGAACAGCGACGGGTCGGTGGCGAACGCCGTCCCGACGGTCTCGGAGATCGGGGCGACCAGGGCGCCGGCGGCCCGGGCGGCCGCGGCCTGCTCCTGCTGCAGCCGGGCGGAGGCCGCCCGCACCAGCGGCCGGTACGCCGGCGGCACGAACGGGACCGACGACATGTCCGGCGCCGGGACGACGACGGCGTCGGTGCCGGACGCCAGCAGGTCCTGCAGCGCGCTCCCCAGGGCGGCGGCCGCCCGGGGTGGGGGCACCAGCCGGGCGAGGTCGTTGGCGCCCACCAGCACGACGGCGAGGTCGGCCGCCAGGGGCACGGTGCGGCGCACCTGTGCGGCCAGGTCCCGGGAGACCGCGCCGGGGACGGCGAGCACGTGCAGCTCGACGTCGTACCCCGCGGCGTCCAGTGCGCCGGCCAGCCGCGGGCCCAGGGTGTCCTGCGTCCGGGTCGCGCCGGAGCCGTACGCGAGGGAGTCACCGAGGAGGGCCAGGCGCAGGCCCTGGGGCCCGCTGCGAGCCGGCGAGTGGCGGGGGGCGGGAGGGTCGGTCAACACGCTCCCTGCAACGCCGCCGCCCGCGGTGTCATGCCCCGGCACGCCGCGGGGCCCGGCCGGGAACACTCCCGGCCGGGCCCGGCCCCCTGCAGGTCCCGCTGTTACGCCTTGGGACCGCCCGCCGCGTAGACGACCTGGCCGGAGACGAAGCCGGCGCCCTCGCTGACGAGGAAGGAGACCAGGTGCGCGATGTCCTCGGGCTGGCCGACCCGCTGCACCGGGATCTCCTTGGCCGCGCCGGCCAGGAAGTCCTCGAAGGGGATGCCGATCCGCTCGGCGGTCGCCCGGGTCATGTCGGTCTGGATGAACCCGGGGGCGATCGCGTTGGCGGTGACGCCGAACTTGCCCAGCTCGATCGCGAGGGTCTTGGTGAAGCCCTGCAGGCCGGCCTTGGCCGCCGAGTAGTTGGCCTGGCCGCGGTTGCCCAGCGCCGAGGTGCTCGACAGGTTGACGATCCGGCCCCACTTCGCGTCGATCATGTGCTTCTGCACCGCGCGGGTCATGAGGAAGGCGCCCCGCAGGTGCACGTTCATGACCACGTCCCAGTCGGACTCGGTCATCTTGAACAGCATGTTGTCGCGGATGACGCCGGCGTTGTTCACCAGCACCGTGGGGGCGCCCAGCTCGGCCGCGATCCGGGCGACCGCCGCCTCGACCTGCTCGGCGTCGCTGACGTCGGTCCCGACCGCCAGGGCGCGCCCACCGGCGGCCTCGATCGCCTGCACGGTGTCCTTGCCGGCGACCTCGTCCAGGTCCAGGACGCCCACGGCGAACCCGTCCCGGGCCAGGCGCAGGGCGGTGGCCGCGCCGATGCCACGGGCGGCCCCGGTCACGATCGCCACGCGGGCGCCGGTGCTGCTCGACTCGCTCATCTGTGTTGTTCCTCTCGTTCGCTGCGCCTTCCGGTGCGCTTCCCGACACGGTACGTGCGGGAGACGCCGGACCTACCGACCGGTAGCCCCCGGCGGGTCGCGGGCGCGGCGGGCAGGCCGGATCGAGGCGACTCAGGGCCAGATCGAGGCGACGACGATGGCCGCCACCGACAGCTGCACCGAGGCCAGCACCAGGCTGGCCGGGTGGAAGGGCACCTCGGTGACGTGCGCACCGAGCTTGCCGGGGGTGATGAGGTCCAGGACGACGAAGGCGACCGCCTGCAGCAGCACGCCCAGCACCCCGAAGACGACCGTGTACAGCAGCGCCTCGCCGAAACCGCTGGTGGCGTTGGTCCAGATCGCGGCGAACACCACCGCGCCCTGCCCGAGGAAGCCGGTCGCGAGGACGAGCCCGGCGTTCACCGACCGCTCCTCGTGGATCTGCCGGCCCAGTTTCCCGGGGGTGAGCAGGTCGAGGACGACGAACCCGAGGGTCAGCAGGACGATGCCGACCCCCGTGTAGGCGACGGCGTATCCGATGCTGGCCAGCACGGCAGGACCTCCGGGAGGACGGGAGAGCGGAGCTCAGGTTCTACCGCACCCACCCGGCGCGAGTGCCGCGGCGTGCCGCGTTCCCGCCTGCGGTGGCCGGACGGGCCGTCGTCAGGCCGACTGCCGCAGCGGGGTCACCGCTGCGTCGTCGTCCGGAGCGCGCCGCGGCGCCGGGTGCTCGACGAGCGCGAGCACCCGGCCGGCCATGAACCGTGCGGTGCGGACCGGGGTGCCGCCGCGGGTGCTCTCGGTGACCTCCACGAGGCCACGGCCGTGCGTCACGTCCACCCGCCGCCCGGCGCGGGTCGCCTCGATGTCGTACGTGCGCGTCGTACCCCCGGCCTCGATCACGACCTCCACGCGGTCGCCCTTCATCGCGCCTCCCTGAGCGTCTCGCCGGACGGTGCGTCCGACCTGGGCACACCCTCCTCCGGGGGGCTGACACTCCGGTCCCGGCCGGGCGTTCCGTGCTCGGAGTGCCGCCGGCCGGGCAGGTGCGGGTGCAGCGCCCGGACCGAGGCCAGCGCCGCCCGCCGGGCCTGCGCCCGCTGCCGGGCGCGGCTGGTCCGGGGCGCCCGCGGCTCCTCCCGCAGCAGCGCGTCCAGCCAGTGCCCGCGCGGGTCGACGTCGACCAGCATCGCCTTCACCAGCAGCGTCAGCGGGATGGCCAGCAGCGCGCCGAGCGCGCCGAGCACCCAGCCCCAGAACAGCAGCGCCACGAAGGTGACGGTCATCGACAGCCCGACCGAGTCGCCGACGAAGCGCGGCTGGATCAGCGTCTGGACGACGAAGTTCAGCAGGGCGTAGACCGCGACGACGATCCAGAACTCCGTCCAGCCGCCGCCGAGCAGTGCGAGGATCGCCGGCGGCACCAGGCCGAGGACGAACCCGATGTTGGGCACGTAGTTGGTGATGAACGACAGCAGCCCCCACAGCACCGGCAGCGGGATGCCGATGACGTACAGCGCGATCGTGTCGAAGACGGCGACGATCGCGCCGAACACGGTGCTCACCAGCAGGTAGCTGCGGGTGCCGCGGGCGAACATGCCCAGCGCGATCGGCAGGTGCGGGCGCTCGGCGGCGATCATCCCCAGCCGGCGGCCGAAGCCGCCGGACTCGATGGCGAGGAACACGATGGCCGCCAGCAGCAGCACGAGCGTGGTCGCGGCGTCGCTGATCCGGGCCAGCAGACCGGTGGCCACCCCGACCAGCTGGCTGTAGTCGAACTGCGAGACGAGGTCGGAGAGCTGGCCGGACACGATGCCGCGGTCGTTGAGGTCCTCGACCACCGAGGCGATCAGCCGCTCCGCGTCGCCGGCGTAGTCGGGCAGGAGGTTGGCGAACTGGGCTATCGAGACCACCAGCAGCGCCACGAACGCCAGCAGGATGCTCCACACCAGCACCAGCAGGACCGTGGCGCTCGCCCAGCGGGGCCAGCCGTGGCGCTGCAGGAACCGCTGCACCGGCATGAGCGCGATGACGACGACGAGCGCCAGCAGCACCGGCCCGACCAGCCAGGCGATCGACCGCACCCCGGCGATCGCCACCGTGGCGGCGGCGCCACCGACGAGCAGGACCAGCCAGCGCGGCAACCCGGCGGTCGGCGGGCCCACGGTCTCCTCCGGTCGCGCCGGATCGGCAGCGGGGCCGGCCGCCTCCGGGGCATCGGGCCCGCGGACGGCGGCGTCCTCGACCACGGCGGCGTCACCGGCGGTCAGCGCGGTGGCCCCCGCCGGGCGGCCCGGTTCCCCCGCGCCGGTGTCCCCGGAGAGGTGCTGCTGCGCGACCATCTGACCTCCGCCCTCCCCCCGTGCGGCGCCGCGGTGTCCGGCCCAGCCTGACATGCCCCGCCGGACCGGATCAGGAACCGGCGTCCTCCAGCAGGGCGGTCATCTGCGGCAGGTCGAAGAACGCCGCGGTCTGCCGCGCGGTGGGCCCGCCGGCGTCGGGGTCGGCCCCGGCGGCGAGCAGCGCGCGCACCGTCTCGGCCGACTGCTTGAAGACGGCGGCGGCCAGCGCGGTCTGGCCGCGGTCGTTGACCGCGCCGGGGTCGGCGCCGCGGGCCAGCAGCGCGGCGACGGTCTCCGGGTGCCCGTGGTAGGCCGCCAGGATCAGCAGCGTGTCGCCCTTGTCGTTGGTCAGGGTGGCCGGCACGCCCGCGTCGACGTAGGCGGCCAGTTCCTCGGTGCGCCCGCCGCGGGCCAGGTCGAAGACCCGGCCGGCCAGCTCGATGACGTCCGGGTCGATCCCCTGCTCGTGGCTCACCCGGTCGAGACTAGGCGGGCCCGGGCGCGGGCCGGGCCGGTCAGCCGGCGGCCACCTCGTCGGCGAGCTGGAGCACCCGCCGCCAGACGTCGGCGCAGGCGTCGGCCCAGTCCCCGTACGCCCGGTCGAAGAAGGAGTGCGGCGCGCCGTCGTAGACCGCGGTGGTGACCTGCCCGCCGCCCTCGCGCAGCCGCTCGGCCAGCGCCAGCTGCTCCTCCACCGGCGTCGCGGCGTCGGCACCGGCGATGACCATCAGCGTCGGCCGGGTGGCCCGGACGTCGCCGACCATCGACGGCCGCCCGTAGAAGCCGATGCAGCCGGCCAGGTCGAGGTCGCTGCCGGCCAGCCGCCACGAGTGGCTGCCGCCGAAGCAGAACCCGACGGTGATCACCGGGAGGTCGGGCCGGGTGCGCTCGCGCAGGTAGCCGATCGCCGCGGCGACGTCGGCGTCCACGCCGTCCGGCGTCGTCTGCGGGATGTGGGTCTGCCAGTCGAAGTCCTGCTCGCGGGTGCCGGTCGGCGGCAGCTCCGCCGTCCGGCCGAAGTAGTCGAGGGCCAGCGCCGGGAGGCCGGCCTCCGCGAACCGCTCGGCCAGCGCGACGTAGTACGGGTGCAGGCCCCGGATGTCGGGGAGCACGACGACGCCGGCCCGCGCCGGGCCGGCGGGCGCCGCGTAGGCGGCCGCGAACTCGGTGCCGTCAGCGGCCGTGAGGGTCAGCGTGCCGCGCTCGGTCACCTCGCCGGAGCGCGGCGGGGCGGGCGGTCGGCTGTCGGTGTCGTGGCACATGCCCGGGTTTCTACCGGGGCCCGCGGGCCGCCGCCCGGTCAGGTGTCGGCGGCGGCGTCCGCGGCCTCCGGCGACCCCCCGAAGACCCGCGCGGCGACCTCGCGGCGGGCGTCGGCGAGCCAGTGGTGCTGCTTGTCGGCCTGGGCGATCAGCCGGTCGAAGAGCCCGGCGTCCACGCGGGCGTCGGTCTCGGCCAGCGCGCGCAGCGTCTCGAACCCGGCCCGCTTGGCCAGCACCGCGGTGGCGATGAACTCGAACTCGACGAGGTCGCTGAGCGGGGACCGGGACAGCAGGTGCCCGTTCAGCTTGGCCCGCGACAGCTTCTCGGCGATCCAGGTGCCGACCTGCTTGTACTGGCGCACCGGCAGGCCGAGGGACTCCATCTGACCGCGCAGCGCGGACCGCTCCTCGCGCAGCTCGGCGAGCAGCTCGGTGAGCCGGGCCTCGTACGGGCCGCCGCGGTGCTGGCCGAGCATGCGGCCGACCAGCTCGACGCCGCCGGTGGCCGCCGCGAGGTGGTCGTTGGTGTAGACGCCGAGCAGCTCGGTGTTGTGGGCACCACCGGTGGCGGACGGTTCGGGCACGGGCTCTCCCAGGGAGGGGCGGACGGTGGCGCTTCCCATTCTCGCCGCCCGGAGATCACCGCGCGACGGCGGCGTCCGGCTCAGCCCTCCGCGCGGGCCAGGAGCCGGGCGGCGGTGGGCCGCAGCTCCCGTTCCAGCTCCCACATGCCGGCGGCCAGCCGCTGGCCCACCGCCTGCCGGGACACCCCCAGCCGGGCGGCGGCCTGCGCCTGGGTGCACCCGCCGCCGACCAGGTCGATCGCCGCCCACGCCGGCCGGCTGCGCCGCTGGACGAGGACGGCCAGCGCGGTCAGCACGGCCTGGGCGTCGGCCGCGTCGGCGGGCACCACGCCGCGCACCGCGAGCCGCGCGGCGCG
>NZ_JALPKP010000074.1:0-23076 GCF_051383635.1 Geodermatophilus sp. CPCC 205506
CCATCACGCTCACCGTCTACCAGCACGTGCACCCCGGCATGGGCCGCGAGGCCGCGGACCGCTGCGCCGCCCTGCTCGATGGCTGATCCCGGCGCGAAGTATCACGTAGGTATCACGAGGCCCTTTTCGGCCCCTTCAGCAAACCGCCCCGGGCTCCTGACCTGCAGGAACACCGGGGCGAGGCTGTGTCCGAGGGGGGACTTGAACCCCCACGCCCGATAAAGGGCACTAGCACCTCAAGCTAGCGCGTCTGCCATTCCGCCACCCGGACGAGTGCGAGACAGAGACTACCGGACGTAGGGACCGCGATCACGCACCCCCCGCGCTGCCACGGAGTCAGGCCGCGATGACGGCGACCCGGCCCCGCCGACGCGCTCGGCCCGGTGCGGGGCCCTGCCGGCGGCCGCGTGGAGCGCGGTCGCGACGGTGGCCACCGGCGGGAGGTGCGCCACCCCCGGGCTGATCGAGAGCGTGAGCAGCGTGCCGTCGGGGCAGCAGAGAGAGGGCCTTGCGGGAGTTCAGGGCCGGCCCACCCGACCGGGGGATCCGCGGGCGCGATGGCACGATCGGCGGCATGCCGGAGCCCACCGAGACGCCCCTCGCCCGCGCCCAGGACGAGGTCGCCGAGCTGCTGTCCGACCTCATCCGCATCGACACCACCAACACCGGCGACACCGCCACCGGCAAGGGCGAGCGCGCGGCGGCCGAGTGGGTGGCCGGCAAGCTCGACGAGGCGGGGATCGGCAGCGTCGTCCACGAGTCGGAGCGGGGGAGGGCCAGCCTCGTCGCCCGCATCCCCGGCGAGGATCGCGGCCGGCCCGCCCTGCTGGTGCACGGCCACCTGGACGTCGTCCCCGCCGACCCGGCCGAGTGGAGCGTGCACCCGTTCTCCGGCGAGGAGCGCGACGGCTACGTCTGGGGCCGCGGCGCGGTCGACATGAAGGACATGGACGCGATGGTCCTCGCGCTGGTCCGCGACTGGGCGCGCACCGGCACCAAGCCCCCGCGCGACATCGTGCTGGCCTACGTCGCCGACGAGGAGGCCGGTGGCCGGCTCGGCGCCCGGTTCCTCGTCGACGAGCACCCCGACCTGTTCGAGGGCTGCACCGAGGCGATCAGCGAGGTCGGCGGCTTCTCCATCACCGTGCGCGACGACCTGCGCCTCTACCTAGTGCAGACCGCCGAGAAGGGCCTGGCGTGGATGCGGCTGACCGCCGGTGGCCGGCCCGGCCACGGCTCCTTCGTCCACGACGACAACGCCGTCACCCGGCTGTGCGCGGCCGTCGCCCGGCTCGGCGCCGCCCGGCTGCCCACCACGCTCACCCCGCCGATGCGCCAGTTCCTCGCCGCCGTCGAGGACGCCTACGGCATCGAGATCGACCCCGACGAGCCGCAGGAGGCACTGGCGCGCCTGGGCAGCATCAGCCGGATGATCGGCGCAGCGCTGCGCAACACGGTCAACCCGACGATGCTCGACGCCGGCTACAAGGCCAACGTCATCCCCGGCACGGCGAGCGCCACCGTCGACGGCCGCTTCCTCTACGGCCAGGAGGAGGAGTTCGAGCGCCAGCTGGCCACGCTGATCGGGGAGGGCGTCCAGCGCGACTGGATCGTCCACGACCAGGCCGTGGAGACGACGTTCGACGGCCCCCTGGTCGACCAGATGGTCGCCGCGCTCGAGGCCGAGGACGACGGCGCGCGGCCGGTGCCCTTCACGATGAGCGGCGGCACCGACGCCAAGAGCTTCGAACGCCTGGGCATGCGCTGCTTCGGCTTCTCCCCGCTGCGGCTGCCGCCGGACCTGGACTTCGCCTCGCTGTTCCACGGCATCGACGAGCGGGTCCCGGTGGAGTCGCTGCGGTTCGGCATCCGGGTGCTCGACCGCTTCCTGCGCGCGGCGTGATGGGATGCCGACCGTGACCTCCGCCACTCCGGGACCCGGCTCCGTCGCCCTCATCACCGGTGGGACGGGCGGCTTCGGCCGCGCCCTCGCCGCCCAGCTGCGGGCGCGGGAGGTCACCGCTGTCCTCGCCGACCTGGACGGCGAGCGGGCACGCGCCACCGCCGCCGACCTCGGCTGCCCGTTCGTCGCCCTCGACGTCACCGACCGCGCCGCCAACCGCGCCGCCGTCGAGCAGGTCGAGGCCGAGCACGGCCGGCTGGACGCGGTGTTCCTCAACGCCGGCATCGCCGGGTTCGACTCCGAGGAGCTGCTCGACGTCGACGGCTTCCTGCGGGTGGTCGACGTCGACCTGTTCGGCGTCGTCTACGGCACCGCGGCGGCGCTGCCGGCGCTGCAGCGGGCCGGCGGCGGCGCGATCGTGGTCACCGCCTCGCTGGCCGGTCTGTCGCCGATGGCCACCGACCCCGGCTACAGCGTCGCCAAGGGAGGGGCGGTGGCGTTCGTCCGCTCGATGGCGCCGCGGCTGGCCGCCGAGGGCATCACCATCTCCGCGATCTGTCCCGGCTTCGCCGACACCGCGATCATCGACCCCATCCGCGAGGAGTTCGCGAAGGCGGGCTTCCCCGTCCTGAGCGCCGAGGAGGTCGCCGGGGCGATGCTCGCCGCCTGGGCCTCCGCGGAGCCGGGCGCGGCCTACATCGTCCAGCCCGGCGTCGGCGCCGTCCCCTACCGGTTCAAGGGCGTGCCCAGCGCCAAGACGGCGACCGGCGAGACCGCCGTCGTCCCCGAGGCGCTGCGCCCGCCGTCGATGCTCTAGGCCGCCTCGAGCCGGCAGGCGAACAGGAAGGCCGGCGGCACGTTCCACGGTGAGATCCGCTGGCGCACCGACGGGAAGCGCCGGCGGAACTCACCCAGCATCACCGGCGAGTACTGGATGACCAGCACCGTGCCGCGGGGTGTGAGCACCGCCGGGAGCAGGTCGAGGATCCGCTGCCGCAGCGGCGGCGCCAGCGACGTGTAGGGCAGGGCCGAGACGACGACGTCGGCCCGCTTGCCGCCGAGGTGGACGTCGAGGTTCTCCGCCGAGTCGCAGACCACCTGCAGCCGCGGGTCGTCGAAGCGCTCGTCGATCAGCTTGGCCAGCTCCGGGTCGATCTCCACGGAGACCAGCCGGGCGTTCGCGCCGAGCCGCGCCAGGATCTCCCCGGTCTGGACGCCGGTGCCCGCGCCGAGCTCGACGACGACGTCGGCACCGGCGACGTCGGCCAGGTCGAGCATGTCCCGCACCGCGGCGCGGGAGGTCGGCAGGACGGCGCCGACCTGCCGCGGGTTGGCCAGGAACGCGCGCAGGAAGCGCAGGCGGTCGTTGAGGTGCTCTCTCATGGGTCCTTCCTCGGGCCGCCGACGGGAAGCGGGCCGCGTTCCCGCACCCTGTCACGGCCGCGCGACGGCGGCGATCCGACGGGGCCGCCCGGGGTGCCGGTGCCGGGCCCGCGGCGGTCTGGCAGGGTCGCCGGCATGCGCGCTTGGCGGGTCCACGAACTCGGCGATCCCTCGCAGGTCATGAGCCTGGACGACGTGGAGCAGCCCACCCCCGGCGAGGGGCAGCTGCTCGTGCGGGTGCGGGCGGCGGCGCTCAACTTCCCCGACGTGCTCATGGCGAAGGGCCAGTACCAGGAGCGCCCGCAGCTGCCCTACATCCCCGGCGTCGAGCTGTGCGCGGAGGTCGTGGAGACCGGGCAGCGGGTGCTCGGGGCGCCGTCGGGAGGGCCCGGCGCCTTCGCCGAGTACGCGCTCATGGACGCCGACAACGCCTGGCCGGTGCCCGACGGGATGCCCGACGAGAAGGCCGCCGCGCTCTACCTGACCTACCACACCGGCCACGTCGGGCTGCACCGCCGGGCGCAGCTGCAGCCGGGGGAGTGGCTGCTCGTGCACGCCGGCGCGGGCGGCGTCGGGTCGGCCGCCATCCAGCTGGGCAAGGCCGCCGGGGCGCACGTCATCGCCACCGCCGGCGGCGCCCGCAAGGTCGAGGTGTGCCGCGAACTCGGCGCCGACCACGTCGTCGACTACACGACCGAGGACTTCGTTCCGGTGGTCAAGGAGGTCACCGGCGGCCGCGGCGCCGACGTCGTCTACGACCCGGTCGGCGGCGACGTCTTCGACAAGTCGCGCAAGTGCATCGCCTTCGAGGGCCGGCTGGTCGTCGTCGGCTTCACCAGCGGGCGGATCCCGGACGCGCCGGCCAACCACGCGCTGGTCAAGAACTACAGCGTCGTGGGCCTGCACTGGGGGCTGTACCGGAAGATGGAGCCCTCGATCGTCGGCACCGTCCACGCCGAGCTCACCCGGCTGGTCGAGGGCGGGCAGATCGACCCGCTCATCGGCGAGGTTCTCCCGCTGGACCAGGCGCCCCGGGCCCTGGCCCGGCTGGCCGACCGCAGCACGGTCGGCAAGGTCGTGCTCGTCCCCTGACCGGGGAGGCGCCTAGACGAACGGCTTCGGCAGGTAGGACAACCGCGCCCGCCGGCGCAGGATGACCTTCCGCGTGCCGTCGGCGTGCAGCTGGAGCCGGGCGAGTTCCCAGCCACCGGTGTCCGCCTGCAGGCTCAGCATGGTCGCCGCTGCGGACCGGGACGTACCCGGCGGGATCCGCAGCGGCGCGAACTCGTAATCCCCGGCAACCGCCTCCATCCCGCCGATTGTGCCCGCCCGACCCCCGGTGGTCACGTGACCCGTCCCGCCCGGGTCTGCCGGAGGACCGCCCGGACGGCAGGATGGGTGGCGACCCAGGACCACGCGAGAGGGAGGACGACGTGACCGATCCCGGCACCCGGACCGACGCGACCGCCGCTGACCTGGCCGAGCAGCAGGACATGGTCGACCCGCCGGAGGTGTCCCTCGCCGCCGACGCCGCACCCCCCGCCGGGGACGTCCCGGAGGCCGACGCGCTCGACCAGCAGCTGGTCGCCCGGCCCCGCGGCGTCGGGGGCGCGGCGCACCGCCCGGTCGGGGACCGGGAGGCCGACGACGCCGACGTCCTCGACCAGGAGGCCGACGTCCCGGTGGGGGACGACGACGACCTGACCTGAGCGGTCGACCTGACCGGAGCCGCGGCCGGGCCGCGGCGGTCAGCGGGCGGCGCGGAGCAGGAGCTCGGTGGCGGCGGAGGTCGCGGCCTCGACCGGGACCGGCTGCGGGGCGGTGAGCGGCACCTCCTGCTGACAGACCGTGCCGTCGGCGGGCAGCGTGAGGTCGATCAGGTAGGCGTCGGTGGCCGCGTCGATGCAGGGGGAGTTGCCGCCGTAGGCGGTGTGCCCGTCGCCCTCCATGGTCAGCAGCCGCGCGTTGCCGAGCTGCCGGGTCAGCTGGATCGCACCCGCGTACGGGGTGGCCATGTCGTAGGTGGTGCCGACGACCAGCGCCGTCGGTGCCGAGGGAGAGGCGACGAACGGCCCGCCGAAGGCGTCCGCGTCGGTGCGGGGCCACAGCGCGAAGCCGATCTCGGCGTAGGCGCCGGCGGCCCAGAAGTGCGGATAGGCCGCCCACTCCTGCGCGCCCCGCCGCAGGTAGGAGTCGACGTCGCGAGGCCACTCCCGCTCGCTCGCCCCGATCGCCACGAACCGGTCGGGACCCGGGTCGTCCGAACCGTCGGGGTCCTCCGGGTAGATCGCGAGGTCGAAGATGGCCCGCAGCGTCGAGCCGTCCCCGGCGGCCGCCTGGGCGAGCCCGGCGGCCAGCAGCCCCCAGAGCTGCTTGGCGTACAGCAGGGACTGGGTGACGTCGAGGATGACCTCCGGGGTGACCGGTTCCGGGTTGTCCGTGAAGCGGGGCGCGGGGATGGGGGTCGCGTCCGCCGTCGCCAGCAGCGCGTCGTAGGCGGCGAGGGGGTCGGCACCCCCGAACCCGGAGCAGGCGGCCTGGTCGGCGGCGCACGCGCCGGCGAACCGGTCGAGGGCCCGTTCGAGCGCGGCTCCCTGCGCGGTGCTCACGGCGACCGGGTCGTGGATGTAGGCCGCGGGGTCGAGGGCGCCGTCGAGGACGAGGGCCCGGTAGCGGTCGGGGAACAGCGTCGCGTACGTGGCCCCCAGGAAGGTGCCGTAGGAGAAGCCGAGGTAGGTCAACTGCTCCTCGCCCAGGCTGGCGCGCAGGGCGTCCATGTCCCGGGCGACGTTCGCCGTCGAGGCGTGCTCGAGGATCGCGCCGTTGTTGGCCAGGCACGCGTCGACGTAGCGCTGGGCGCGGGCCACCAGGGCCTGCGGGTCGAGGTCGAGCGGGGTGGGGAACGGGTGCGCCCACAGGCCCTCGGTGACCTGGTCGACCCGGCAGTCGACGGCCGGGGTGCTCCGGCCGACCCCGCGGGGGTCGAAGCCGACGATGTCGAAGCGGGCGCTCAGGCCGGGGTACAGCTGGTCGCCCAGGGCCTGCAGGACCTCCGCCGTCGCCGCCCCGGGCCCGCCGAAGTTGAGGAACAGCGAGCCGATGCGGGTGGCGGGGTCATCGGCGGGGACGCGGGCCACCGCGATCTGCACCCGCCCGGCGGCCGGGTCGTCGTAGTCCATCGGCAGGTCCGCGGTGGCGCACTCGACGCCGGCCGCCGTCCCCTCCGGGGTCGTTCCGCAGGCGGCCCAGGCGAGCACCGGTGGTGGCTCGGTGAGCAGGGCCGGCGTCGGGGCCTGCGCCGCGGCGCCGACCGTTCCGGACGCGAGCACGAGCGCGGCGAGCGTGGTGACAACGGCGGTGCGACGGCGGACGGACACGGGGCCCCCACTCGGACGAGCGGTGCCCTGCCGACGAGCGCCGCGGAGGTGGCGCTCAGCCAACACCCGCCGGCGGCGCGGTGGCAACAGCGGAACGGGAACGCTCCGTCTCGACCCGCGGACCGGTCCCGCTCAGGCCCCGTCGAGGCCCGGGAGCTGCAGGTCGGCCCGCACCGCGCCGACCCGACTTCCCGACCGACGGGAGGTGTGGTTAGGCTGCCCTAACTTGCGGAGCACGTCTCGGGAGGAACGCCATGACGACGAGTCCCGGCCGGAGCCCGGCCCCACCCGGCGTCCTCGGCGACCCGGCCGAACGGGCGCGGACCGCGGCCTGCCGCACCGCGGCCGCCCTGTGCGTGCGCGGCCTGGCGCCCGCCCGGCCGCTGGCCCACGCGACCCTGACCGCCGGGCAGGTCCTGGTGCTCGTCCCCGCCGGGGGAGAGGTGGCCGAGGCTCTGGCGGAGGAGGACGACCGCTCCGCCGTCCTCATGGTCAGCGACCGCGCGCCGGTCCCGCTGCGGGACTCGCTGCGCGCCCAGCTGTGGCTCTCCGGCTGGCTGACGCCGGTCCGGCCGGCCGACCAGCGCGCCGCCGCGCTCGCCTTCGCCGAGGTCCGGCCGGCCGAGCAACTGCTCGACGTCGGGCGGGACGCGACCCTGCTGCGGCTCGACCTCGCCGAGGTGGTCCTGCGCGAGGGACCCCGCTGCGTCGAGATCGGCCCGCCGGAGTACGCCGCCGCCCGTCCCGATCCGCTGGTCGACGTCGAGGCCGCGATGCTGCGGCACCTGGACCGCGACCACCCGGAGATCCTCACGCTGCTGCGCAGCCGCATCCCGGCCGGCGACCTCGGCCCGCGCGACGTCGTCCGCCCCCTGGGGATCGACCGGTACGGCTACCGGCTGCGGATCGAGCGGCCGACCAGCTCCCGCGACCTGCGCATCCCGTTCCCGCGGCCGCTGACCTGCCCCGGCCAGCTGCACGCCGCCACCCAGGCGCTGCTCTGCGCCACCCGCCGGCTCCACGTCGAGGCAGAGGCATAGGAAGCTCTACCCGCGTCAGGCGCCCGCTGACGTGGGTATTGGATCCAATGCCTCGTGGGTCAGTCGGCGTTCTCGGTGAGCAGCCGCGCCAGCCGGGTCCGCCGCGGCCGGACGTCGACCTCGCGGACGGCGCGGGCCAGCGCCCCCCCGCTGGCGTGCACGATCGACAGGTGCCGCTGGGCGCGGGTCAGGGCCGTGTAGACCAGCGGCCGCGACAGCATCCCGCCCGCCTCGGGCGGGAGGACGACGACCACGCCCGGCCACTCCGAGCCCTGCGCGCGGTGCACGGTGATCGCCCAGCCGTGCCGCAGGTCGCTCAGCGCCGTTCCGCTGACCGTGACCGGCCCCGAGGCGAAGTCCACGGTCAGCGCGCCGTCCCCGGTGCCGGTGACCACCCCGACCTCGCCGTTGGCGAACCCGATCGGCTCCAGGTCGAGGTGGTTGGCGGTGGCCACCACCCGGTCGCCGGCGTCGAAACCCCACACCGTGCCGTCACCGGGGTTGAGCACGGCCTTGAGCGCCTTGTTCAGCTCGATCGTGCCGGCCGGGCCGCGGTGCACCGGGGTGACCACCTGCACCGTCGCCGGGTCGATGCCCAGCGCGCGGGGGATGGAGTCGGTGACCAGCTGCACCACCCGCCGGGCCGCCTCCGCGCTCCCCGTCGCCGGGACCACGACGACCTCGCGGTCGGGGGAGTCCACCGGCGGCAGCTCCCCGGTGCGGACGGCGTTGGCCAGCCGGGCGATCGCGCCGCCCTCGGCCTGCCGGTAGAGCGTGGTCAGCTCCGTCACGGGGACGACGCCGGAGTCGATGAGGTCGCCCAGCACGTGCCCCGGGCCGATCGAGGGCAGCTGCGCCGGGTCGCCCACCAGCAGCAGGTGGGTGCCGTCCGGGCACGCCTCCAGCAGCGCCGCGGTCAGCTCGACGTCGAGCATGGAGGCCTCGTCCACCACGACGACGTCGGCGTCCAGCGGCCACTCCTCGTTGCGGGCGAACCCGCCGGAGGTGCCCTGCGCGCCGAGCAGCCGGTGCACGGTGACCGCGGGGTGGTCGGTCAGCTCCTCCAGCCGCTTGGCCGCCCGCCCGGTCGGCGCGGCGAGCGCCACCTCGCTGCCCTTGGACCGCAGCAGCGTCACGATCGCCGCCACCGTCCGGCTCTTGCCGGTGCCCGGCCCGCCGGTGAGCAGCGAGACGCCGGCACCCAGCACCTGCGCGACGGCCTTCTTCTGCGCCTCGTCCAGCCCCTTGGCCACCGACCGGACGGCGGCGGGGTCGGCGATCCGCTCCGCGGTGGCGGCCAGCCGGGCGACGTTGTCCGCCACCGCCTCCTCGGCCATCCCGTAGCGGGCCAGCGACAACGTCCGCAACGCCGGGTCGGGCTCGGGCAGCTCGTCCTCGGGGCCCAGGGCGTCCTCGTCGAACTGCGGCTCCGGCGGCTCGTGCTCGAGCACGTCACCGGACTCGACCGCGGCGACGACCGCCGCCACCGGGTCGGCGATGCCCTCGGCCCGCAGCGCGGCGACGACCAGGTCGGCGGGGAGCACGGTGTGCCCGTCGCGGGTCGCCGTCCGCAGGGTGAGCGCGACGATGGCCCGGCCGCGGCGGGAGTCCTGACGGTCCGCGCCGGGCAGCACGGCGATCGCCAGCCGGTCGGCGTCGGCCAGCGTGACCCCGGTGAGCCCCAGCAGCGCCCACGGGTCGTCCCGCAGCCGGCGGGCGGCGTCGGTGCCGAGCGCGTCGGCGGCGGAGGCGGCCAGCCGCGCCTCCAGCCCGGCGCCGACCAGGAGCGCCACGACGTCGTAGGTGGGCTGCGCGGCCAGGAAACTGGAGAACAGCCGCTCGGCGCGCTGCCGGCCGACCCGCGGCAGCTTCAGCAGCCGGTCGGCGGTGACGTCGTCGGGGGAGGTGATGCCCGCGGCGGGCAGCTCGGCCGCGGTGCGCTTGCCCAGCCCGGGCCAGAGCCCGGCGGCGCAGAAGGCGGTGAAGACGGCGTCGGCGGCGACCCCGGTGGCGGCGGGACGGCTCATCGGTCCGACCGGCGCTCGGGATAGCCGAAGTAGGGCGCGGAGACGTCCTCCAGCGCGGTCCGGATCGCCGCCGGCAGCCGCACCGCCTCGGCGTCCAGCGAGGCCTGCAGCTGCTGGGCGGTGCGCGCCCCGACCACCGGCGCGGTCACCCCCGGCCGGTCGCGGACCCAGGCCAGGGCCACCGCCAGCGGCGTGGTGCCCAGCCCGTCGGCGGCGGTGATCACCGCCTCGACGATCCGGTCGGAGGTGGGGGAGCGCAGCCCGTCGATGAAGCCCTGCCACTGCGGCGAGGCGCCGCGGGACTCCGAGGGCGTGCTGTGCCGGTACTTCCCGGTGAGGATCCCGCGGCCCAGCGGCGACCAGGCCAGCACGCCCAGCCCCAGCGCCTCGGCGGCCGGCACGACCTCCCGCTCCACCCCGCGCTGCAGCAGCGAGTACTCCACCTGGGTGCTGACGATCGGCACGCGGCCCGGCCAGGCCCGCTGCCAGGTCGCGGCCTGGGCGGTCTGCCAGCCGGTGAAGTTGCTGATCCCCACGTACCGGACCCGGCCGGAGCCGACCGCGGCGTCGCACGCGGCGAGGGTCTCCTCCAGGGGGGTGGTGTCGTCCCAGCCGTGCAGCTGCCAGAGGTCGACGTGGTCGAGGCCGAGGCGGTCGAGGGAGGCGTCGAGGGCGCGCAGCAGGTGCCCGCGGGAGGCGCCCCGGCCCATCGGCCCCGGCCCGGTGCGGCCCACCGCCTTGGTGGCGACCAGGATGTCCGAGCGCGGGACGACGTCGGCGAGCAGCCGGCCCAGCGTCCGCTCGCTGTCGCCCTCGCAGTGCACGTCGGCGGTGTCGACCAGGGTGCCCCCGGCGTCGACGAACGCCGTCAGCTGCATCGCGGCCTCGTCCTCGTCGGTGTCCCGGCCCCACGTCATGGTGCCCAGCGCGAGGCGGGAGACGACCAGACCGCTGCGCCCCAGCGCCCTCTGTTCCACGGGGGGCCAACCTACCGGCGACCGGGGCCCGGGACCGGGGAGCACCGGCATGTGGGGACGGCGCGCCGGGGTGTGGATCCGGCCGCACCGGAGCGGCGGCCGGGCATCGGACCGGCGCCCGCCTAGGCTGGCATCCCGTGCTTCCCCGAACCCACACCCCCCGCCCCGCGCACCGGGGCGGAACCCCGCGATGAGCTGGATCGAAGCGGTCGTCCTCGGCCTCGTCCAGGGCCTCACCGAGTTCCTGCCCATCTCGTCCAGCGCCCACCTGCGGGTGGTGGGGGAGGCCTTCGGCTGGGGCGACCCGGGCGCGGCGTTCACCGCGATCACCCAGATCGGCACCGAGGCCGCGGTGCTGCTCTACTTCCGCCACGACATCGGGCGGATCATCCGCGCCTGGGTGCTCTCCCTGGGCGACCGCAGGATGCGCCGCGACCCCGACGCGCGCATGGGCTGGCTGATCATCGTCGGCAGCGTGCCGATCGTCGTCCTCGGGCTGCTGTTCCAGGACGACATCGAGACCACCTTCCGCAGCCTCTGGATCGTGGCGACGGCGCTGATCGCGTTCTCGCTCATCCTGTTCTGGGCCGACCGCGTGGGCAGCAAGAAGCGGGAGCTGCACCAGCTGACCGTCGGGCACGGCATCGCGTTCGGGTTCGCCCAGGCGATGGCGCTGATCCCCGGGGTGTCGCGGTCGGGCGGCACCATCACCGCCGGCCTGTTCCTCGGGTACTCGCGGGCGGCGGCGGCCCGCTACTCGTTCCTGCTGGCGGTGCCCGCCGTCCTCGGGTCGGGCTTCTTCCAGGCCTACGAGGCGCTGACCGGCGACGTGGCCGGCGAGACCGTCGACTGGGGGCCGACGATCCTCGCGACGGTGCTCGCGTTCGGGGTCGGCCTGACGGTGATCGCCTGGCTGCTCCGCTACCTCGACCGCGGCAGCTTCACGCCGTTCGTCGTCTACCGGCTGCTGCTCGGCGGGCTGCTGCTCGTGCTGCTCGGCACCGGGGTGCTCGCCGCCCAGTAGTGCGAGGGCCCCGTGCCCCCACCGCTCGGGAGCTCGCGGCGGGCCGCTGCACGGGGGCCGCCTAGGCTCGCGTGTCGTGACCACGGTCCTCCTCCTGCGGCACGGCCGGACGACGGCCAACACCGGCGGCGTCCTCGCCGGCTGGACGCCGGGCGTGCAGCTCGACGAGACCGGCTCGGCGCAGGCGCGGGCGGTGGGGGAGCGGCTCGCGCCGGTGCCCCTGGCCGCGGTCGTGAGCAGCCCCCTGGAGCGCTGCCGGCAGACCGCCGCCGCCGTCCTCGACGGGCGGGGGCTGGAGCTGCAGACCGACGAGCGGCTCGGCGAGGCCCGCTACGGCGACTGGACCGGGCGCCCGCTCAAGGAGCTGGTCAAGGAGCCGCTGTGGAAGGTGGTGCAGCAGCACCCCTCGGCGGCGGTGTTCCCCGGACCGGAGGGGGAGGGGCTGGCGCAGACCCAGGCCCGCGCGGTGGCCGCCGTCCGGGCGTGGAACGCCACGCTGGGCCCGGAGGCCGTCTGGCTGGCCTGCAGCCACGGCGACGTGATCAAGGCGGTGCTGGCCGACGCCCTCGGCCTGCACCTGGACCAGTTCCAGCGGATCGTCGTCGACCCGGCCTCGATCTCGGTGGTCACCTACACCGACACCCGGCCGTTCGTGGTGCGGATGAACGACACCGGCGGGGACGTCGCCGCGCTGGTGCCGCCGAAGCGGAAGCGTCGCCGCCGCCGGGCGGCCGACTCCGACGCCGTCGTCGGCGGGGGCGCCGGCGCGACCGTGTGACCTGGGTGTCTCCGGCTCGCCCGGGTCGGCCGTCCGCGTAACCTGGGATCCGTGCCGCGCCAGGTCTTCCTCTTCGAACGCCCGTCCCGGTTCGTCGCCGGCACGGTCGGCCAGCCCGGCGACCGCACCTTCTACCTGCAGGCCTCCGACGCAGCCGGCCGGGTGGTCAGCGTGGCGCTGGAGAAGACCCAGGTGCAGGTGCTCGCCGACCGCATGAACGAGCTGCTCGACGAGATCGCGACCCGCCCGGGCACCGTCGTCCCCCCGGACGCCGAGGTCGACGACCTGGAGCCGCTCGCCGCGCCGGTCGACGAGGAGTTCCGGGTCGCGGCGATGGGCCTGGCCTGGGACGGCGAGGCGCAGGCCGTCGTCGTCGAGGCCGTCGCCGCCGGTGAGGAGCCGGTCGACGAGGACGCGATCCTCTCCGACAGCGAGGAGGGGCCCGACGCGCTGCGGGTCACCATCACGCCGGCGGCCGCCCGGGCGTTCGTCGTCCGCGCCCGCCGGGTGGTGGCCGCCGGCCGGCCGTCCTGCCCGCTGTGCTCGCTGCCGCTGGACCCGAGCGGGCACGTCTGCCCGCGGCAGAACGGCTACCGCCGCTGAGCCGGGTGGCCGGGGTCACGAGGACGCCCCGATGAGCGAGCGCCCCGCCGACCAGGCGTCGGACCTGCGTGCGCCCGCGGACGACGCCGAGGCCCGCACCCTGCTGCTCGACGGCGAGATCGACCTCGAGGGCCGGTTGCTCGACGCCAGCAACGTCACCCTGGTCGGCACCATCCGCACCGCCGAGCTCGAGGGCGAGTGCGTGTACAAGCCGGTGGCCGGGGAGCGCCCGCTGTGGGACTTCCCCGACGGGACCCTGGCCGGCCGGGAGATCTCCGCCGCGCTGGTGTCCGAGGCCACCGGCTGGCGGGTCGTGCCGCCCACCGTCCTGCGTGACGGACCGTTCGGGCCCGGGATGGTGCAGCTGTGGATCGACGGCGACCCCGCGGTCGACCTCGCCGCGTTCGTCCGCTCGGACTCCCCGGCGCTGCGGCGGATGGCGGTGTTCGACGCCGTGGTCAACAACGCCGACCGCAAGGGCGGGCACATCATCCCGACCGTCGACGGGCACGTGTACGGCGTCGACCACGGCATCTGCTTCTCCGTCGAGCCCAAGCTGCGCACCCTGCTGTGGCGCTGGGCCGGCAAGCCGCTGCCGGCCGAGGCGGTGGAGGTGCTGGAGCGGCTGTCGGGTGACCTGCTCGGCGACCTCGGCGAGCAGCTGCACGAGCACCTGACCCGCCGCGAGGTGCGCCGCACCCAGCAGCGGGTCGCCGACCTGCTGCGCAGCGGGCGGCACCCGCAGCCCACCGGCGACTGGCCCGCCCTGCCCTGGCCGCCGTTCTGACCAGCCGGCCCCGCGAGACCTGCGAACTCGTGGCCATCAGCCGCTGACGACCACGAGTTCGCAGGTCTCGGCGGAAGGATCGGCCACCATGGGCCCATGCCGCACCGTTCGCGCCTGGCGATCCTGCTGCTCGACCTGCCGCCGGAGCTCCACGACGCCGGCCGTGACTTCTGGACCGGAGTGACCGGCCACCCCGCGGAGGCCGACCCGACCGACCCCGACTGGTCCTCCCTCGGCTCCTTCGCCGACGGCTTCCACCTGGAGGTGCAGCGCACCGGCACGGGGACGCCGCCGCGCTGGCACGTCGACGTCGAGACCGACGACGTCGCCGCCGAGGTGCAGCGGCTGGAGGCGCTCGGCGCTCGCCGGGTGGCCGACATGGGCGGCTTCTGGCAGATGAAGGACCCCGCCGGGCTGCTCTTCTGCGTGGTCGGCATCCAGACCGGCGCGGAGTTCGACCGGTACGCCACCACCTGGCCCTGAGCGGGCTACTCGAGGGTGACGAGGTCGATCATCGCGGCGGCCTGCAGCCCGTCGCCGTCCACGGTGAGCACCTCCAGCGGCACCCGGCGCCAGACGGCCAGCACCAGGTCCCCGGCGGTGCCGGTGAGGGCGGCGATCGGGAAGGGCCGGCTGCCGGCGAAGAGGGTGCGCTCGGCGTCGGCGTCCACCGCGTGGAACACCACCGGGTGGGCGGCCTCCGGCGGGCCGGCGGGGAACACCCCCGGGACGATCACCTCCAGCCACTCGTCGAGCCCGTCCAGCCCGAGGGCGGTGGGGATCGGCCGCACGTCGCCGAGCACCTGCTCCACGTCCACGGTGTGCACGACGGCCTCGTGCGTCTGCCGGCGCAGCACGAAGCCGACGTCCTGCCGCGGCGCCCACGTCCACACCCGCTCGACCGGGTCGGCCCCGGCCAGCACGGTCTCCAGCTCGGCGGACTGGGCCAGCCCGTAGCCGAGCAGCTCGTCGTCCGGGTGCCGGACCGGCTCCACGTACGTGCTCGGGTCGGTGGCGCGGGTGCGCACCACCCACGTCCAGAAGTGCTGCACGTCGGCGAGGTGCCAGACCAGGTCGGCCAGGGTCCAGCCGGGGCACCCGGGCACCGTCGCCCGCCAGCCACGCGCGAGCACCGCCTCGGCGGCGACGTCGGCGAAGCGTGCGTTGGTCTTCTGCAGGACGGGCAGGTACTCGTCGAGCTCCACGGCTCCTCCGTTCGCGGGTGGGGCGTCCAGGATGAGGGCCGACCGGCGCCGCCGGTACCCGCCTCTAGGCTCCTGGTGTGCTCGCCTGGCCCGCCCCGCTCCTGCCGACCCTCCCGGGCACCGGTCCCGTGCTCAAGCTGCACGACACCGCCCGCGCCGAGGTGGTCGCCACCAGCCCCGACCGAACCGCGCGGATGTACGTCTGCGGGATCACGCCCTACGACGCCACGCACCTCGGCCACGCCGCCACCTACCTGGCCTTCGACCTGGTCAACCGGGTGTGGCGGGACGCCGGGCACGCGGTCCACTACGTGCAGAACGTCACCGACATCGACGACCCGCTGCTGGAGCGCGCCGAGCGGGACGGCGAGGACTGGATCGTCCTCGCGATGCGCGAGACGGCGCTGTTCCGCGAAGACATGACGGCGCTGCGGGTGCTGCCGCCCGACGACTACGTGGGTGCGGTGGAGTCGATCCCGCGGATCGTCGGCCACCTCGAGTCGCTGCTGGACGAGGGGCTCGCCTACTCCCTCGACGACGGCACCGGTGACGTCTACCACGACGTGTCGCAGGCGCCCGGCTTCGGCGGGGAGTCGGGCTACGACGAGGCGGCGATGCTGCGGTTCTTCGCCGAGCGCGGCGGCGACCCCGACCGGGCCGGCAAGCGCAACCGGCTGGACCCGCTGCTGTGGCGCGGCGAGCGGCCGGGGGAGCCGTCCTGGCCCGGCCCGCGCGGGGTCGCCGGGCGGCCGGGGTGGCACATCGAGTGCGCCACCATCGCCCTGGAGACCATCGGCATGGGCTTCGACGTGCAGGGCGGGGGCAGCGACCTGGTGTTCCCGCACCACGAGTACTCCGCCGTCCACGCCGAGGCGCTCACCGCCACCAAGCCCTTCGCCCGGGCCTACGTGCACGCGGCGATGATCGGCCTGAACGGCGAGAAGATGAGCAAGAGCCGCGGCAACCTGGTCTTCGTCTCCCGGCTGCGCGGCGACGGCGTCGACCCGATGGCGATCCGCCTGGCGCTGCTGTCCGGGCACTACCGCAGCGACCGCATGTGGACCCCGGACCTCCTCGACGCCGCCCGCACCCGCCTGGCCACCTGGCGGCGGGCGGTCGCGCTGCCGGCCGGGGCTCCGGCCGCGCCGGTGCTGCAGGGGCTGCGCGAGCGGCTCTCCGAGGACCTGGACAGCCCCGGCGCTCTCGCCCTCGTCGACGAGTGGGCCGCGGCCACCCTGGCGGCCGGGCCCGACGCCGACCTGGAGGACGGCGCCCCGACGATCGTGTGCGACGCGGTCGACGCCCTCCTCGGTGTGGCGCTGGCCGACTCCTGATGCCCAGCAGCCCCTTCCGGCTGGTCGACCGGGCGGCGCGCGAGGCCGCGGAGGAGGACCTCGCCCCGGCGGCCACCCGCGCGGCGGCCAGCCGCGGGCGGGCCGTGCCCGAGCCCGAGGACGGGCTGCGCACCGCCTTCGAGCGGGACCGCGACCGGATCCTGCACGCCAAGTCCTTCCGCCGGCTCAAGCACAAGACGCAGGTCTTCCTCAACCCCGACGGCGACCACTTCGTCACCCGGCTGACCCACACGCTGCAGGTCACCCAGGTCGCCCGCTCCCTGGCCTGTGCGCTCGGGCTCAACGAGACCCTCGCCGAGGCGATCGCCCTGGGCCACGACCTCGGCCACTCGCCGTTCGGCCACATCGGCGAGGACGCGCTGGAGCCCTACGTCCCCGGCGGCTGGCACCACGCCGCGCAGGGCGTGCGGATCGTCGAGGTGCTGGAGCGGCTCAACCTCAGCTGGGAGGTCCGCGACGGCATCCGCGCGCACAGCTGGAAGATCACCCCGCCGCCGGCCACCCGGGAGGCGGAGTGCGTGCGGTACGCCGACCGGATCGGCTACCTCTCCCACGACGCGCTGGACGCCGTCCGGGCCGGGGTGCTGCGGGTGGCCGACCTGCCCGCCCGCGCCCGCGCCGTCTTCGGGGAGCCGGGCAGCCAGATGGTCGGCGCGATGGTCGACGCGGTCATCGACGGCAGCCTGACGTCGTCCTCCGGCGCCGTCGTCATGGCGGCCGGGCCGCTGGAGGCGATGCACGAGCTGCGCACGTTCATGTTCGAGCGCGTCTACGCCTCGGAGACCGCCGCGGGCCAGAAGCACTTGGCCATCGACGTCACCCGCCGGCTGGTCGACCACCACCTGGCGCACCCGGAGCTCATCCCGGCGTCCTACCGGGACACCGAGGCCGACCCGGTGACCCAGGTCGTCGACTACGTGTCGGGGATGACCGACCGGTTCGCGCTGGCGATGCACGACCGGCTGTTCGACGCCGACGCGACGTCGCAGATGCGCCCCCTGCTCCGCCTGGAGTGACCCCCCGGTGCCCGGCGGTTTCCGCGGAAACCGCCGGTCCGTACCACCGTCATCCCCAACAGAATCGGAGGACTCCGGCGCGGAGAGCCCCACCCGACGAGGGGGAGGACGGGGTCCTCGCTCAGTCGCGGGAGCCGCCGCGGCGGCGCAGGTAGCGCTCGAACTCGCGGGCGATCGAGTCGCCGTTGGCGTTGGACAGGTCGACCTCGGTGGCCCGCTCCTCCAGCGAGCGCACGTACTCGACGACCTCGGCGTCCTCCTGGGCCATCTCGTCGACGGTCTTCACCCAGTCCTCGGCCTGCTGGGGGAGCGCTCCCAGCGGCACGGTGAGCTCGAGGACCTCCTCGACCCGCTGCAGCAGGGCGACGGTGGCACGCGGGGACGGCGGCTGGGAGACGTAGTGCGGCACCGCGGCCCAGAAGCTGATCGCCGGCAGCCCGGCCTGCACGCACGCGTCCTGGAAGACGCCGAGGATGCCGGTCGGGCCCTCGTAGCGGGAGGTCTCCAGGCCGAACCGCTCCGCGGACTCGGCGTCGTACGCCGACCCGGTCACCGGCGTCGGGCGGGTGTGCGGCGTGTCGGCCAGCAGCGCGCCCAGGCCGATGACGGTGCGGGCGTCGAGCTCCCGGCACAGCTCGATGAGCTCCTCGCAGAACGTCCGCCACCGCATGTTGGGCTCGATGCCCCGGATCAGGACGACGTCCCGCGGGGAGCCCGGCGGACGGGCGACGGAGACGCGGGTGGTGGGCCACTCGACCCGCCGGCTGACCCCGTCGACGAGCG
Source organism: Geodermatophilus sp. CPCC 205506 (assembly GCF_051383635.1). Classification (NCBI taxonomy): domain Bacteria; kingdom Bacillati; phylum Actinomycetota; class Actinomycetes; order Geodermatophilales; family Geodermatophilaceae; genus Geodermatophilus; species Geodermatophilus sp. CPCC 205506. The sequence goes on from NZ_JALPKP010000074.1 coordinate 18,259, forward strand.
AGACGGTGGGCCGGTTGACCTGGAAGTCGTAGTAGTCCTCCGGGTCGAGCGCGGCGAGCGGGGCGGCGTCCCAGATGAGCTCGAGGTGCTCCAGCGCCCCGGTGGCGGCGTCCCCGGCGTCGTTCCAGCCCTCGAAGGCGACGACCACCATGGGGTCGCTCAGCCGGGGCAGGTCCTCAGGGGTGGACTTCGGGTCGATCACCCCTGCGAGCCTACGTCGGTCGGGCACCGGTGCCGCGCTCGAACGCCCGTCCGTGTGGGCCACCTCGCCCGGTGGTGGAACGAACCGGCTCGCCCGCACGTCTAGTCTTGTTCGGTGTCCGCCTCCGGCCCGTCCCTGCGCCCGGACGCCACGGCAGCGCTCACGACGCTCCTGAACCGGCGCATCCTCGTGCTCGACGGTGCGATGGGCACGGCGATCCAGCAGCACCGGCCCGGCGAGGCGGCCTACCGCGGGGAGCGGTTCGCCGACTGGCCGACCGACGTGCGCGGCAACAACGACCTGCTCAGCCTCACCGCCCCCGACCTGGTCGCCGGCATCCACCGCGAGTACCTCGAGGCCGGCGCCGACCTGGTCGAGACCAACACGTTCAACGCCACCGCGATCTCGCTGTCCGACTACGGGATGTCGGGCCTGGCGTACGAGCTCAACGTCGCGGCCGCCCGGCTGGCCCGGCGGGAGTGCGACGCGATGACCGCGCGCACCCCGGACCGGCCGCGGTTTGTCGTCGGCGCGCTGGGGCCGACCAGCCGGACGGCGTCCATCTCGCCCGACGTCAACGACCCCGGGGCCCGCAACGTCGGCTTCGACGAGCTGGTCGAGGCCTACCTGACCCAGGCCCGCGGGCTGGTCGACGGCGGCTCCGACGTCCTGCTCATCGAGACGATCTTCGACACGCTCAACGCCAAGGCGGCGATCTTCGCGCTGGAGACGCTGTTCGAGGAGCACGGCCGGCGCTGGCCGGTGATGGTCTCCGGGACCATCACCGACGCGTCCGGGCGCACGCTGTCCGGCCAGGTCACCGAGGCCTTCTGGTACTCCGTGCGGCATGCCCGGCCGCTGCTCGTCGGGCTCAACTGCGCGCTCGGCGCGGCGGAGATGCGGCCCTACGTCGCCGAGCTGTCCCGCATCGCCGACACCTTCGTCTCCTGCTACCCGAACGCCGGGCTGCCCAACGCCTTCGGCGAGTACGACGAGTCGCCCGAGGAGACCGCCGCCGTCCTGGCGGAGTTCGCCGCCAGCGGCTTCGTCAACCTGGTCGGTGGCTGCTGCGGGACCACGCCCGCGCACGTCGCCGCCATCGCCGCCGCGGTGCAGGACCGGGCGCCCCGGACGCCGCCGGCCGTGCCCCCCGCCCTGCGGTTGTCCGGCCTCGAGCCGCTGGTCGTCACGTCGGAGAGCCTCTTCGTCAACGTCGGCGAGCGCACCAACATCACCGGGTCGGCCCGCTTCCGCAACCTCATCAAGGCCGGCGACTACCCGGCCGCGCTGGCCGTGGCGCGGCAGCAGGTCGAGGCCGGCGCGCAGGTCATCGACGTCAACATGGACGAGGGGATGATCGACGGCGTCGCGGCGATGGACCGCTTCACCAAGCTGATCGCCGCCGAGCCCGACATCTGCCGGGTGCCCACGATGATCGACTCCTCCAAGTGGGAGGTCATCGAGGCCGGCCTCAAGTGCGTGCAGGGCAAGTCGATCGTCAACTCGATCTCGCTCAAGTCGGGGGAGGAGGCCTTCGTCCGCGAGGCGCGGCTGTGCCGCCGGTACGGCGCCGCGGTCGTCGTCATGGCCTTCGACGAGGACGGCCAGGCCGACAGCCTGGAGCGGCGGACGCAGATCTGCCGGCGGGCCTACGACATCCTCACGCGGGACGTCGGGTTCCCGGCCGAGGACATCATCTTCGACCCCAACGTGTTCGCCGTCGCCACGGGCATCGAGGAGCACGCGACGTACGGGCTGGACTTCATCGAGGCCACCCGCTGGATCAAGCAGAACCTGCCCGGGGCGCTGGTCTCCGGCGGCGTCTCGAACGTCTCGTTCTCCTTCCGCGGCAACAACCGGGTGCGCGAGGCGATCCACGCGGTGTTCCTGTTCCACGCCATCGCGGCCGGCATGGACATGGGCATCGTCAACGCCGGCGCGCTGGAGGTCTACGCGGAGGTCCCCGAGCAGCTGCGGGAGCGGATCGAGGACGTCGTCCTCAACCGCCGGCCCGACGCCACCGAGCGGCTCCTGGAGATCGCCGGCGACTACGCCGGGGACGGCGCGGTCACGGAGGCCGAGGCGGGGGAGTGGCGGTCGCTGCCGGTCGCCGAGCGGATCACCCACGCCCTGGTCAAGGGCATCGACGAGTTCGTGGAGGCCGACACCGAGGAGCTGCGCGCGCAGATCCGGGAGCGCGGCGGACGGCCGATCGAGGTGATCGAGGGCCCGCTGATGGCCGGCATGAACGTCGTCGGCGACCTGTTCGGCGCGGGCAAGATGTTCCTGCCGCAGGTGGTGAAGTCCGCCCGCGTCATGAAGAAGGCGGTCGCCTACCTCGTGCCGTTCATCGAGGCGGAGAAGCGGCCCGGCGACGCCGAGCGCAGCATCGGCAAGGTCGTCATGGCCACGGTCAAGGGCGACGTCCACGACATCGGCAAGAACATCGTCGGCGTCGTGCTGCAGTGCAACAACTACGAGGTGGTCGACCTCGGCGTGATGGTGCCCGCGCAGCGGATCCTGGACACCGCCAAGGAGGAGGGCGCCGACGTGATCGGCCTCTCCGGTCTGATCACGCCGTCGCTGGACGAGATGGTGAACCTGGCGGCGGAGATGGAGCGTCAGGGCTTCGAGCTCCCGCTGCTGGTCGGCGGCGCGACCACCTCCCGCGCGCACACGGCGGTCAAGGTCGCGCCGAAGTACCACGGCCCGGTCATCTGGGTGAAGGACGCCTCCCGGTCGGTGCCGGTCGTGGCCGCCCTGCTGTCGGACGAGCAGCGGCCCGCGCTGCTGGCCGAGGTCGAGGCCGACCACGAGGCGCTGCGCGAGCGGCACGCCGCCCGGCAGGACACCCGCTCGCTGCTGCCGCTGGCCGCCGCCCGCGCCGCGGCGACCCCGGTCGACTGGAGCAGCTACCACCCGCCGCGGCCGCGGATGCTGCTGCAGCAGGCGATGGACGTGTGCGCCGGGCCCTCCTGCGACCACGTCCACCAGGTGGCCACCCAGTTCGTCCGGACGTTCACCGGCTATCCGCTGGAGGAGCTGCGCCGCTACATCGACTGGCAGCCGTTCTTCAATGCCTGGGAGATGCGCGGCCGGTTCCCCGACATCCTGAACAACCCGGCGACGGGCGAGACGGCCCGCCGGCTGTACGAGGACGCGCAGGTCATGCTCGACCGCGTCATCGGGGAGCAGTGGCTGCGCGCCAACGGCGTCTTCGGCCTGTTCCCCGCCAACCAGGTGGACGGCGACGACATCGAGGTCTACACCGACGAGTCGCGGACCGCCGTCCGGGCCACCCTGCACCAGCTGCGGCAGCAGACCCAGGGCCGCGACGGCGCCCCGCGCAAGTCGCTGGCCGACTACGTCGCGCCCAAGCACACCGGGCTGCGCGACCACGTCGGCGCCTTCGCGGTGACCGCCGGCATCGGCCTGGCCGAGCGGTCGGCCCGGTTCAAGGCGGAGAACGACGACTACAGCGCGATCCTGCTGGAGTCGCTCGGCGACCGGCTGGCCGAGGCCTTCGCCGAGCGGCTGCACGAGCGGGTGCGCAAGGAGTTCTGGGGGTACGCCCCGAGTGAGGGCCTCGACAACGAGGAGCTCATCGCCGAGCGGTACCAGGGCATCCGGCCCGCGCCGGGCTACCCCGCGTGCCCCGAGCACACCGAGAAGCAGACGATCTGGCAGTTGCTCGACGTCGAGGCCGCTACCGGCATCGAGCTCACCGAGAGCATGGCCATGTGGCCCGGGGCGGCGGTCAGCGGCCTGTACTTCTCCCACCCGCAGTCGCGGTACTTCGTGCTCGGGCGGGTGGGGCGCGACCAGGTCGAGGACTACGCCCGGCGCAAGGGCTGGACGGTCGCCGAGGCGGAGCGGTGGCTCTCGCCGAACCTGGGCTACCGGACCGAGGACGAGTGAGCCACGCCACACCGGGCTGATGTGACGGATCAGTCCGCTTCGGTCGCGCAGCGTCGTGATAGTTTCGTTATCTGTCCGCCGGGCCCCGCTCCTCGACCGAGGACCCCGGCCGGACTCCGCCGAACTGTGCGCGGCACACCGCCGCGCTCGGACCGGGGACCCACGGTTCCTCTGGGGTGAATCCTGCGCGCGTGCGCGCCGCAGGTAGGGCGACTTCCGGCCCGAACCCGTCAGCTAACTCGGTAGGCGGCTGAGGAAGAACGGAGAGCCGCCCCTGTGGCGACCCTGAACCGCGCCTCCGCGCCTCGAGTCGAGGACGCCGCCCCCGAGGGGGACCTCCCCACCGCCGTCGCCCGCCGGCGCCGCCGCGTGCCCGCTCCGCGCTCCCGGGTGGCCTACGCCCTGGGCCTGGCCACGGTGTGCACGGTCGCCGCCGTGAACCTGGTCGCCGGCGGGACCGCCACCCCGGCCACGGCGAGCCCGCAGGAGCAGTCCGCGTCGGTCGCCGTCGCCGACGCGCTCGGCATCGAGGAGACCGCCGCCGGCCAGCCGGCCGCGCCGGCGGAGGACCCCCGACTGCTCGAGCAGCTCGCCGCCACCCGCGCGGAGCGTGACGCCGAGCAGGCCGCCGCGGCCGCGGTCCAGGCGCAGGCCGAGCAGGCCGCCGTCGCGGCGCGCGCCGAGGCCGAGGCCCGGGC